>NZ_JAAGPB010000228.1:0-13426 GCF_017104585.1 Burkholderia sp. Ac-20392 | reverse complement strand
CGGGCGGTGCGCGGCCGCGCGGGTCGAGTTGCGGCAGGCGCTGCATTCGGCTCGCTATGCGCGGCTGACGCTCGGCTGGCTCGAATGGCTGAGTTCGCTTGCGCTGCCGCCCGCCGAAGACGGCGACGCGCCCTCGCTGCGGCGCCACGCGACGAAGCGCGTGCGGCGGCTGTTCGGTCATCTCTATGCGTCGCCGTCGCTCACGTCGCTCGACACGGCCGCGCGTCATCAGGTGCGGATCGATGCGAAGCGGCTGCGCTATGCGCTCGAATTCTTCGCATCGCTGGCGTCGCGCCGCACGCGCACCGAGACGGTCAAGACGCTCACGCGCGTGCAGAGCGTGCTCGGTGAAGCGAACGACACGATGGTCGCGCTGCATCACCTCGAAAAATTGGCTGCCCCGCCGTACCAGCTCGGTTTCGTGCGCGGCTACGGTGCGGCGCTCGAGCAGCGCGCGGCGCGCGACGCCGAGACGCTGCTGGCCAGCCTGCGGCCGCCGAAGCTCGACGGCAAGCCGGGTTGACCGGCACGCGCTCCCTATAATGCCCCCCCGATTTCTACACGCATCCCGATGACCGACGCACCGCAATCTTCCCCGTCTTCCGAACCGCTCGAACTGGGCGGCGAGCTGTGGCTGCGCGCCGGTGAGCAGACGCTCGGCGGCGCCATGCGCATCGCGTTGCTCGCGGCGATCGGCGACACCGGTTCGATCACGCGCGCGGCGAAGGCCGTCGGCCTCAGCTACAAGGCCGCGTGGGAGGCGGTCGACACGATGAACAATCTTGCCGGCGAACCGCTCGTCGCGCGTTCGACGGGTGGCAAGGGCGGCGGCGGCACGACGCTGACGCCGCGCGCGACGTCGCTGATCGCCGCGTTCCGCACGATCGAGCGCGAGCATCGCCGGTTCATCGAGGCCGCGAGCGCGGCCGTGTCCGGGTTCGACGTCGACTGGGCGCTGATCGGCCGGATCGGGATGAAGACCAGCGCGCGCAACCAGTTGTTCGGCAAGGTCGCATCGATCGTGCGCGGCACCGTCAACGACGAGGTCACGCTCACGCTGCCCGGCGGACAGCCGATCGTTGCGGTGCTGACGCACGAGAGCGCCGATGCGCTCGGCCTGCAGGTTGACGCGGACGCCTGCGCGCTGGTGAAGGCGTCGTGGGTCGTGCTCGCGGTCGACGACGACGAGCAAGAGCTGAAAGTGTCCGCGCGGAATCAACTGCGCGGCAGTGTGGAAACCGTTGCGGCGGGCGCGGTGAACAGCGAGGTGACGCTGGCGCTCGACGGCGGCGGGACGCTGACGGCCGTCGTGACCAACGACAGCGTCGAGGCGTTGCAACTCGACACCGGCCGGCGGGCGATCGCCTTGTTCAAGGCATCGAGCGTGATTCTTGCGGTGACGGGCTGATGAAGCCGGCAGGACGGCGCGCTTCGACGATCGTGTGACGGGCGGGGCGAAGCCGGCATCGCACAGCGCCTGCACGGCGCCGGCTTCGTTTCCGCTTTCAACCTATGCCGCTACGCGCGGCTTCTCTCAGGCTCCAACCTGCCTGCCACGACCACGGCCTCGCGCGCTCACGTGACGCGCGTCGGCCACTCGGCGTGCGGCGGAGCCGCCTGCACGCGTCCTTCGCTCAACTGCACGACCTGGTCGCCGAACGCGGCGACGTCGTCGGGATCGTGCGAGATCAGCACCATCGGGATATCGAGCCGCGCCTGCAGCTCGGCGAGCTCGTGACGCATGCGCTGGCGCATTGCGCCGTCGAGCGCCGCGAACGGTTCGTCGAGCAGCAGGATCCGCGGCTGCGCGACCAGTGCGCGCGCCAGTGCGACGCGCTGTTTCTGCCCGCCCGACAACTGCGACGGATACTGCCCCGCGAGCGCTTCGAGATCGAACGCCTGCAGCCAGTACGCGACTTCCGGCGGCACCGTCTTCGCGCGCGGGTTGCGCAGCCCTGACGTGAGCCCGAACGCGATGTTCTGGCGCACGTTCAGATGCGGAAACAGCGCGTAATCCTGGAACAGGTACGCGACGCGGCGCTCGCGGGTCGGCACGTCGATGCGGCGAGCGGCGTCGAACAGCGGCTCGCCGTTCAGCGTGATCGTGCCTTCGTCAGGCGACAGCAGGCCGGCGATCGCCTGCAGCGTCATGCTCTTGCCCGCGCCGGACGGCCCGAACAGCACGACGCGCTGCGTCGTTGCCGTGAACGACATGTCGAGCGTGAAGCGGCGCTCGGCGTTTGCGTAGGTCTTGCGGATGTCGACGACGAGGCTCATGCATGCCTCCGCCGACGCAACCCGGCTGCCGGGCGAAGCAGGTGATATGGACGAGATGCGCGCTTCATGACAGCTGGCTCCGCGGGGCACGCGACGGCACGAGCCAGCCGGTCGCGAGCAGCACCAGCACGCAGGTGATCGACGTCACCAGCACGAGGAAGTTGGCCGTGCTGTCGTCGCCGGCCTGCACGGCCGCGTAGATCGCAACCGACAGCGTCTGCGTGCGGCCGGGCAGGTTGCCCGCGATCATCAGCGTCGCGCCGAACTCGCCGAGTGCGCGTGCAAACGCAAGCAGCGCGCCCGCGAGAATGCCGCGCGTGGCGAGCGGCAGCGTCACCCGGAAAAACACCGCGACTTCGCCGAGCCCGAGCGTGCGCGCCGCGCGCTCGAGATGCGGATCGACGCCTTCGAACGCAGCGCGCGCCGACTTCAGGATCAGCGGAAACGCGACGACCATCGACGCGATCACCGCGCCTTGCCACGTGAAGACGAGCTCGATGCCGAGCTTGTCGAGCCACGCGCCGAACACGCCGCGCCGGCCGAGCAGCACGAGCAGGTAATAGCCGAGCACCGTCGGCGGCAGCACGAGCGGCAGCGTCAGCACGGAATCGACGACGTCGCGCAGCGGCGAGCGCCAGCGCGCGAGCATGAACGCGGCCGCGACGCCGAGCACGATGTCGAGCGCGGTTGCCCAGCCGGCAACCTTCAACGACAGCAGCAGCGGTACCCAGGCGTCTTGCATCGCGCTACGCTCACTTGCCCGCGGGCTTGAAGCCGAACGTCGACAGCACGGCCTGGCCCTGCGGCGACGCGACGAAGTCGATGAACGACTGCGCCTGCGTGGCGTGGCGGCTGTCCTTGACCACGGCGATCGGATAGGTGATGGCCGTCTTCGTCGGCACGGTCAGCGCAACTTTCACGCGGCCCGGCATGATCGCGGCGTCGGTCCCGAAGACGAAGCCCGCGTCGACTTCGCCGCGCGCGACATAGTCGAGGCTCTGGCGCACGTTGGCGGCCAGCACGCCCTTCGCGCTGACGGCATCCCACACGCCGGCCGCGCGCAGCGCGCCTTCCGTGTAGCGGCCGACCGGCACCGATGCCGGGTCGCCGTACGCGATGCGCTTCACGCCGGGCGCCGTCAGGTCGTTCAGCGACGTCGGCGCGGCGGCCTTGCTGTCCGCCGGCACGATCAGCACGAGCGAGTTCGCCGCGAAATCGCGACGCGTGCCGGGCACGATCACCTTTTCGTCGGCTGCACGATCCATCGCCTTCTGGTCGGCCGACGCGAACACGTCAGCCGGCGCGCCCTTGGCGATCTGCTGCATCAGCACGTCCGACGCGCCGAAGTTGAACAGCACCTTGGTATCCGGATGCTGCTTCTCGTACGCATCGCCGACGGCCTTGAACGCGTTCGTCAGGCTGGCGGCGGCCGACACGACCAGTTCGTCGGCAGCGGAAGCGGGCGCGCTGAACGCGATACCGGCAGCGGCAAGCGTGGCGATCGGTAGCAGGCGAAGCAGGGTGCGGCGAAGCGGACGGACGGTTGAGCGCATGGTGGATTCGTTTTAATGGGTGGAAACCGTAATCGTAATATAGGGTGGGTTATAACGCTCGACATACCGCTCATGCGACGGCGCGCATGTAATGGTCAGACGTGAAAAGGGGCGGGCGTGACGGCCGGGCGGCCGGTCACGTACGGAGCGTTTGCGGCGACGACTGGGTGCGCTGCAGCGACGACGGCTGCGATGCGGGGCGATAGTTCGGGTTGGCCTTCCAGCGCGCGCGGACGAACGGGCGTTCGTGGCCCGACAGTTGCAGCGCCACCTTGGTGACCCAGCGGTGCGACGGCACCGTGATGCCGTGCAGCGCCACGGTGACGAGCGCGAGGCTTGCGACGACCGCAGGCACCGACCAGCGGTGCGGCACCGCGCGCCACGACCCGGCGATGAAGGCGAGCGCGGCGATTGCGCCGACGATACAGCCGGTGATCGATTCGGACGGCGAATGGGCATCGAGCGCGACGCGCGACACGCCGACCGCGACGCCGGCCGCGAGCCCGAGCGCGATGCCGGCGATTCGCACCGGCGTACGCGTGCGGATCAGCGCCAGGAAAATCGCGACCGGATACACCGACGTCGACAGCATCGCATGGCCGCTGAACCCCGTGAAATCCCACTTGCGGATGCCGATCCCCCAGCCGAGGAACGCGATCTTCGTGAGCGCGACCACGCCGATCGCTGCCGCCAGCACGCCGAGCCACGCAGCCGCGCGTTGCCACGAGTAGCCGAGCGCGAGCCAGACGGCGATCGTGATCGCGAGCGGCAAGGTCAGGCCGGCGCCGCCGAACGCGGTGATCATGATCCACAGGTGAGACGACAGGTCGAACATCGGGAAGGGGACGAACGAAGGCGGGGAAGATGCTTAAATCAACGCGCGAGCCGGGAAGAACGACTACAACGGATACAAGCGGCGAAATCCCAGTATAGCGCCGCGTGCGCATGAGCCCCGTTTTTTGCGCGGCCGGGAACTATCCGCGTGCAGGAAAAATCCCAGAAACAATGTTATGGTGCATTGCACAAAGACGAACGATGCATCCGTTGTGGTGCCCCTATTTTTCCTGACTGCGAGCCCGATCGATGACCAAAAGTCTGACCAAGGTGTGGCTGGGCGGCATGAAACGCATGCTGTCTCCGGCCGCCCAGCGCGCGGCGCGCGATGCGCAGCGCATCACACGCGACGCCCTCGAGGCGGCGGCCTCTCCCGCCGTATCCGATCTGTCCCCACCGCGCGAATCGCGCGTGCGACCGCGCGCGGCCGCATGGGCGGCCGGCGAGTGGACGCGCGGCGAACATCCGATGGCGCCCGCGCTCGGGCGCCTCGTCCAGAATCTCGCTTACGGCCTCTACGTGCCGCCTGGCCGCCGGCGTGGCGCGATGCCGCTCGTCGTGATGCTGCACGGCTGCCAGCAGTCCGTCGACGAATTCGTGCAAGGCACGCGGATGAACCTGCTGGCCGACAAGCACGGCTTCGCGGTGCTGTATCCGGAGCAGTCGCTGCGCGCGCACGCGCACGGTTGCTGGCACTGGTATGAAGACACCGACCGCGCGGGCCGCGGCGAGGCGAACGCGGTGGCGTCGCTCGTCGACGCGCTCGTCGACGAGCGCGGTTTCGACGCGTCGCGCGTCTATGTCGCGGGGCTGTCGGCCGGCGCGGGCCTCGCGTCGCTTCTTGCACTGCACCATCCCGACCGTTTCGCGGCGGTGGCGCTGCACTCGGGCCCCGCGCTCGGCGAGGCGAGTTCGGGCATTACCGCGATGGACGTGATGCGGCGCGGCGTGCGCCAGAACCCGGCTGCGGCCGTCGATGCGCTGGTCGATGCCGCCGCGTATCCGGGCATGCCTGCGCTGATCGTCCAGGGTGACGGCGACCACGTGGTCGCGCCGAAGAATGCCGACCAGCTGACGGTGCAGTTCATGCGCCTGAACGGGCTCGCCGACAGCCGCGGCGCACTGCGCGGCGGCGAACGCGTGGAGACGCGCGACGCGGGTGCGCAGATCACCGATGTCTGCCGCGACGGTGAGCCGGTCGTGCGGCTCTGTCATGTGAAAGGGCTCGATCATGCGTGGGCCGGCGGCGATGAAGCCGTACCGTTTCATGCAGCGGTCGGCCCCGACGCGAGCGCGATGATCTGGGCCTTTTTCGAAGCACATCGCCGCACTGTGGCGACCGAACGACGCATCGTCTGATCGACGCTGGCCAAAGCCTAGGGTTTTCCCTATAATTCGGGAAAACCCTAGTCAAAGAACCTTTGGATTGCGAGATCAACCATGTACCTGCTGAGCCACCTCTTCCTGATGCTGACCAAGAACGCTGAAAAGGCCTCGAAAGAGCGCGCCGAGGCGTACCTGGCCGACGCGACCGACATCTATGATCTCGAATTCCGCATGCGCAAGATCGATCGCGAAGCGGCAATGAACCGCCCGTATACGTTCGGCTCGCGCTAAGGCGCGCAGTCAGGTCCGCCGCTCCGGCGAATCACGCAGCAAAAAAGGGCGCGTGCGGCTACATGCCGCACGCGCCCTTTTTGCATTCCAGGCGCTGTGTCGCGTCAGACGATCGTCAGGCGCACCGGCACGTTGTTACGCGTCGCGTTCGAGTACGGGCACACGTGGTGCGCCTTTTCGACCAGTGCTTGCGCGTCGGCCTTGTCGAACCCCGGCAGCGATACGCGCAGTTCGACGTCGAGCCCGAAGCCGCCTGCGTCGTTCGGCCCGATGCCCACTTCCGCCGTGACCTGCGTGTCGGCCGGGAGTGCCTTCTTGTCCTGGCCGGCGACGAATTTCATCGCGCTCAGGAAACAGGCCGAGTAACCTGCGGCAAACAGTTGTTCCGGATTCGTGCCTTCCGCGCCCGTGCCGCCGAGTTCGCGCGGCGCGGCCAGCTTCACTTCCAGCTTGTTGTCAGCGGATACCGCGCGGCCGTCGCGGCCACCCGTGCTCGTGGCGCTGGTCTTGTACAGAATGTTCATCGTGCAGCTCCTGTCGGAAAAAGGGAGGAAGAGCGGTCCGGTCGAACGGGGTGTCGCCGGCCACCCGTAAACAATAGAACACAAATTATTTGTGTGCAAATGAATTTTTGAAGAAAAGGCCCGGCACTGCCGGGCCGGTTCGTCGAGGCTCGCCTGTCAGCGTTCGTTGGCGGCCGACAGTGCGTCGCGCAACTGCTGGAGATCGGCGCGCAGCCTGACCAGGAAGTCGGGCGATTGCTGCATCGCGCAAAAGAGATCGGCGGGTACCGAGCGCGCGCGATCTTTCAGCGCACGGCCTTCCGGCGTCACAAGCACGTTCACGATGCGTTCGTCGGCCGCGCTACGGACGCGCTCGACGTAGCCGAGCGCCTCCAGCCGCTTCAGCAGTGGCGTGACGGTGGCCGGGTCGAGGTCGAGCCGCGCGGCGATGTCCTTTACGGCGATGTCGTCGCGCTCCCACAGCACGAGCATCGCGAGATATTGGGGATAGGTCAGCGACAGCTTGTCGAGCAGCGGCTTGTACGCCTTCGTCATCGCGTGCGAAGTCGAGTAGAGCGCGAAGCAGAGTTGCTCGTCGAGCGTCTGGGGCAGCGGGGGCAGGCGATCCATGATTCGGAGGGCGCGTCGAACGCGCGAACAATTTGTACGCAAATTATTTTGCGCGCAAAAGATCGGGATGAACAGGGGCGGCCGGCGACGAGCGGTGGCTGACGGAGGCGGGGGAAGGGCGGGTGCGCCGGGACACAACCCGGCGCGGAGAACGTCGGGCCGGCGACGCGCGCCGGCCGGGGAGGCTTCAGCGGCCCGACGTGGTGGTCGTCGCGCCCGGTTCCTGTACGCCGAAGCAGCCGCGATAGGTTGCGTAGAACGAGCAGTACAGCATCGTGACGATGATGATCGTCACCGGCATCATGATCGTCAGCGCATAGGCGCCGGCGCCGAGCGCCTGCAGCAGCAGCGACAGCGCGAGCGACGTGCCGAGCGCGACGGCGAACCACAGCACGCCGTACACGACGAACGCGCCGCGATTGCGCCAGCAGCTGACGACGCTGAAGAACAGCGCCTTGGCGGGCGGGACGTCATGCCACGCGACCAGCACCGGCGCGAACCAGAACAGCATCGCGACCGGCAGGTAGAGCAGCGTCGCGAAGAACAGCGCGCCGAGCGTGCCTTGCGCGGCGAGCGCCTCCGGCGTCGTGCTCGCTTCGTCGGCCGCGCCCATCATCACGTGGAACAGCGCGCCGCCGTCCACGAACGACGAAGCGGCGAACACGACCACCATCGACGCGACGTAGATCACGCCGAGCACGAGCAGCCGCTGGGTCGCGACGGTGCCGTACGAGCGGAAGCCGTCGACGAGGATCGTCGGCATCACGGGCTTGCCGGCCACCGTGTCGCGGCACGCGGCCATGAAGCCGACCGCGACGCCGGGAATGAAGACCAGCGGCAGCGCGGAGCCGATCACGGGCACCATCGATATCAGCGTGATGGCCAGCAGGTACGTGAAGAACAGCGTGATGAACGCGAGCGGGTTCCGGCGGAACAGCCAGACGCCTTGACGGAACCAGACATAGCCCGTTTTGGCGGGCACTTCGATCAGTTGCATGCGGTTTGGATCTCGGGAAGCGCGGGCGTATGCGCGATACGCTCGCGCAGGATGCGTTCGAAATGGCCGGGGTCGTGCGGCTTGAGCATCTCGGCCGCGCGCGGCAGGTAGAAGTCGTACAGGCGCGACACCCAGAAGCGGTATGCGCCCGCGCGCAGCATGTCGCTCCAGTGGCGGCGCTCCTCGGCCGTGAACGGCCGGACCGTCTGGTACGCGCGCAGCAGCGCGTCGGCGCGCGCGACGTCGAGCACGCCGGTCGCGAGGTCGACGCACCAGTCGTTGACCGTGACCGCGACGTCGAACAGCCACTTGTCGCAGCCCGCGAAATAGAAGTCGAAGAAGCCGCCGAGCCGCACGTCGTGGCCGGTGCCGGGCGCCGCGTGCGCGAACAGCACGTTGTCGCGGAACAGGTCGCAATGGCATGGCCCGGCCGGCAGCGCCGCGTAGTCGTCCGACGCGAAGAAGCTGGCCTGGTGCGCGAGCTCGCCTTCCAGCAGCGCGCGCTGCTCATCCGTGATGAACGGCACGATCGCCGGCACGTTCTCCTGCCACCACGGCAGGCTGCGCAGGTTCGGCTGGTTGCGCGGATAGTCGCGGCCGGCGAGGTGCAGGCGCGCGAGCATCTGCCCGACCTCGATGCAGTGTTCGACCCCCGGCGCGAGTTCGGCCGAGCCGTCGAGCTTCGTGACGATCGCGGCCGGCTTGCCGTGCAGCAAGCCGAACAGCGAGCCGTCGTCGCGCGGGATCGGATCGGGCACCGGCACGCCGTGGCCGGCCAGGTGGCTCATCAGGTCGAGGTAGAACGGCAGCTGTTCCGCCGTGAGCTTTTCGAAGATCGTGAGGACGTACTCGCCGCGCGTCGTCGTCAGGAAGAAATTGCTGTTTTCGATACCGGACGGAATGCCGCGGAACGCAAGCACGTCGCCCAGTTCGTAGTGGCGCATCCATTGCGCGAGATCGGAGTCGGAAACAGCAGTGAAAACGGCCATGCGGGATGCGTCAGGTCAGGGTGTCGGCACGCGGGCGGCGTGCGTCGCGACAACAGGTGAAGGGAGGCGGCGCGCGGCGTTCGGTGCCGCGCGCCACGGAATCAGTAGCGCAGGTTCAACGACGGCAGGCGCGTGATCGGGATGCCCGCGTCGTGCGGCTTCGGCGACGTGTCGGGCGTCGAGCTCATCTGGTAGCGCGTGCCGAAGTTCGACTTCACGTCGATCTCGACCGGTTTGCCGCGATCGCGGTACTCGGTGACTTCGGTGCCGTTCTTGCTCTTTTCGTGGAAGCTCGGCGTGCGGCGGATGTCGTCGAAGTCGACTTTCGACGTGACTTCGGCGCCCGGCCGGTTGATCTTGCGGAGATCGGGCAGGCCGGCGGCCTCGTTGGCCTCGGCCCGAGCCTGCGCGTCGGCGTCAGGCGTGCCGCCGGCGGCGTAAGCGACGCTGGCGGCGGCAAACGCGGCGGCAGCGGCGACGAGAATGAGCGGCTTCATGATGAGTCTCCAGTGAACCCACCGATTTTAGCAAATACTGCGGCCCATCCGGCCCTCGCGTGCGTAGGGGCAGCCATAAGGGCGACCGGGTTCCGTGTTAATGTCGTCGGATCAGACGAGGTGATGAAAATGAAGAACGATTTGAGCCGCCGGCACCGAGTGCTGACGCCCGAGAGCCCGTCAGTCGAGGCTTTCGACGATCCGATCGCCGCCGTCGCGCGGCTGTCCGCCATTTACGACACGAACACCGGCTTCCTGCGCGACGCATTCGCGCGCTATCGCCGCCACGAACCGATTACCGAGCACGTCCGCGCGTGCTACCCGTTCGTGCGGATCCGCACCGACGTCAACACGCATGTCGATTCGCGCCGCTCGTACGGTTTCGTCGCGGGCCCCGGCGTGTTCGAGACGACGGTCACGCGCCCCGATCTCTTCGCGAACTACTATCGCGAGCAACTGCGCCTGCTGGCGAAGAACCACCATGTGAAGATCGAGATCGGTGTGTCGTCGCAGCCGATTCCGATCCATTTCGCGTTTCCGGAAGGCATCCATCTCGAGGGCGAGCTCGACCGTGACCGCCTGCTCGCGATGCGCGACATCTTCGATACGCCTGACCTGTCGTATCTCGACGACCGCATCGTCAATGGCACGTTCGAGCCGGCGCCGGGCGAGCCGCATCCGCTCGCGCTGTTCACGGCCGCGCGCGTCGACTTCTCGCTGCACCGGCTGCGTCACTACACGGCGACGTCGCCCACGCATTTCCAGAACTACGTGCTCTACACGAACTACCAGTTCTACATCGACGAGTTCGTGAAGCTCGGTCGTACGGTGATGACGGAGAGCGACGATCCCGAGGTGCGCGCATACCGCAGCCAGTACAGCGCGTTCGTCGAGCCGGGCGATGTCGTGACCTACAACGCGAACCTCGGCAGCGAGCCGGCCGAGGGCAACGCGCCGCCGCGCCTGCCGCAGATGCCGGCGTATCACCTGAAGCGCGCGGACGGCAGCGGGATCACGATGGTCAACATCGGCGTCGGCCCGTCGAACGCGAAGACGATCACCGATCACATCGCGGTGCTGCGTCCGCACGCGTGGGTGATGCTCGGTCACTGCGCGGGGCTGCGCAACACGCAGCGTCTCGGCGACTACGTGCTCGCCCACGGCTATGTGCGCGAGGATCACGTGCTCGACGCCGACCTGCCGCTGTGGGTGCCGATTCCGGCGCTCGCCGAAGTGCAGCTCGCGCTCGAGCGCGGGGTGGCCGACGTCACGCGGCTGGAAGGGGCTGAACTGAAGCGCGTGATGCGCACGGGTACGGTGGCGAGCGTCGATAACCGCAACTGGGAGCTGCGCGATCATCGCGAACCGGTGCAGCGGCTGTCGCAGAGCCGGGCGGTTGCGCTCGACATGGAAAGCGCGACGATCGCCGCGAACGGCTTCCGCTTCCGCGTACCGTACGGCACGCTGCTGTGCGTGTCGGACAAGCCGCTGCATGGCGAGCTGAAACTGCCGGGCATGGCCGACACGTTCTATCGCGGGCAGGTCGACCAGCATCTGCAGATCGGCGTGAAGGCAATGGAGATCCTGCGCACGAACGGGCTCGACAAGCTGCATAGCCGGAAGCTGCGGAGTTTTGCGGAAGTGGCGTTCCAGTAAGTGCGATGTCCGGCGGGCCCTGTGGGGCCCGCTGGGGTGGACGTTTTCCGGTTTGCCGCCCCGGTTGACGTGACGGCGCATGCGATTTCGCGGGCTGGCAGCGTGCGGTCGCGTACCTGTCATCAGCGACGCGCCTTCGAAACCCCGGCTCTACCGGATTGCCGGCGCCGTGATCACCATTGCACCGGTTCGACTGTCCGGTCGAATGCGGCCTCGAGCAACGCGGTCTCGCAAGCGTCGAGCCTCAGGTCGAGTGCTGCGAGCGCGTCGGTCAGGTGATGCGGCTTCGACAACCCGACGATCGGTGCGGTGATGCCTGGCCGGCTCAGTGCCCATGCCAGGGCGATCCGGGCGGGCGCCACCCCGCGCGCCTGCGCCACCTGCCTGACCGCATCGACGGTCGCCGCGACTGCGTCGCGTCCGTCGTACCAGGACACCATTTGCTGGTCGGTTGCGGCCCGCGTCGTCGACGCATCGCGCGAGCCGGCCAGCAGCCCGCGGCCGAGCGGGGACCACGGCGTGTAGGCCATCCCTTCTTCGATGCAAAGCGGCAGCATGTCGCGTTCGTCGTCACGGCAGATCAGGCTGTACTGGCTCTGCATCGAGACGAATCGGGCGAGGCCGTGATGCTGCTGAAACGCGAGCATCTTCATGAATTGCCACGCATGCATCGACGACGCACCGAGATAACGGACCTTGCCGCTTCTCACGAGGGTATCGAGCGCATCGAGCGTTTCTTCGATCGGGGTGTCCGGATCGAACCGGTGGATCACGTAGAGATCGACGTAATCCGTCCCGAGGCGCTGCAGCGACGCGTCGATGCTGGCGAGCAGATGCTTGCGCGACAACCCGCGCGCATTTGGCCCGTCGCCGGTCGGAAAGAACGCCTTGGTTGCGATCACCACGTCGTCGCGCGTCGCGAAATCGCGCAGCGCGCGCCCGAGAATGCGCTCGCTCTCGCCGCCCGAGTAGATGTCGGCCGTGTCGAAGAAATTCATCCCGGCATCGAGTGCCGTGCGGATGAAAGGGCGGGCCGCCTCCTCGGTCGCGACCCACGGACGCCATGACGGGTCGCCGTAGGTCATGCAGCCCAGGCATAGCCGCGACACCTTCAGCCCGGACCTTCCCAGTCTCACGTATTCCATCGGTTCTTCCTCCGTCGCCGTGCCGGTCAGCGCATGCCGCCGATCGTGTAGCCGCCGTCGACCAGGAGCGATTCACCCGTCACGAAGCGCGCTTCGTCGCTGCAGAGCCATACGACCGCGTCGGCCACGTCTTCGGGCGTGCCGATCCGTCGCGCGGGCGTGAATGCGGCGAAGGGGCGGAACATCTCGTCGTCGCCGAAGCGGCGCGCCATCGGCGTGTCGATGATGCCGGGGTTCACGTTGTTGATCCGGATGCCGTGCGGGCCGCCTTCGAGTGCGACCGCACGCACCAGTGCATCGAGCGCCCCCTTGCTGGCTGAATAGGTCGACGAGCCGGCAAGCGCGCCTTTCGAGAGCCACGACGACGTATTGACGATCGCACCGCCGCCGTGCGCGAGCATCGCCTCCATTTCGTATTTGATCGACAGCCACGTACCCTTGAGATTGGTGGCGATCACATGGTCGAAGTCGGCCTCGGTCTGTTCCACGATCGGCGCGAACGTGCCTTCCGTACCCGCATTGTTGAATGCGGCGTGCAATGCGCCGTAGCGCGCGATCGTGGCGTCGACGAGCGCGCGCACGCCCTCGACGGATGTGACGTCAATGGCCATCGCGAAGGCTTCGCCGCCGCGCTCGGCAATTGCGTGCACGGTTTCGTCGAGCGGCGCCGCGCGCCGTCCGGCGACGACGACGCGAGCGCCTTCGCGCGCGAAGGCGAGCGCGGCCGC
>NZ_JAAGPB010000021.1:0-49219 GCF_017104585.1 Burkholderia sp. Ac-20392 | reverse complement strand
CCCAGTCGCGTTCATCGCCGGCGCTCCCAAGGGTGCAGACGATCAACCTACAGGCCAAAACACGACATTTTTATTTAGCGGAAACGCGACATCTGAACTTGGGACCTACACACAAACCGCCGATAATTCACGTTATGTCAAGTTGAGTCGCTAGCAAAACCGGTAGTTCTGTCAGGTTGAATGAAACTGTTTGTAAACATACTTACAATCTCTTACACAGTTTCGCATCCCGCAACGCTTATGAATGCCGCCGACCACCGTCACGGCGCGCTGTCCGATTTCCTCGCGCTCACTGACGGTCTGTCCATCGCTCGAATCGCTCAGTCGCTCCGCTGCTGCACTCGCACCGTCCGAAACTACGTCGCCGGTCGTTCGCCGATCCCGTGGCACCGTATCGAGCTTCTTCGCTTGCTCGCGTCCGAAGCCAGCGCGCCGGCCGCCGGTGCTGGCGCCGCGTCGACGGTCGAACAACCCGCCGTCATAGCGAACATCGAGCCCGACCCGGCGTCACCCGACGTTCTTCCCGACGAATTGCTCGCATGGGTCGGCGTCCACGCGTCGCATTTTCTCTCAAGCCAACGCAGCTTCACGCACTACGTGCGAGGCTGGAATATCGTCGACAAGATTCGGCGAGCCAAGCGCGAAGGCACGTTCGCGGCCGTCCTCGCTCAATGGCGCGTCCTGGCGGTCGAGCTTCCGCGCATGTGGCGCAGCGGGCCTTTATGGACGGGTGTCGGTCCGCCTGCTTACCACCGTAGAGAAAGCTAACTGTAACATTGTGTTACGCTGCTGCTTTCATTTCCACAACACAAAAAGGACAATCCATGACCTTTTCCGGGGTACGTCGCACATGCGGTGTGTTTGCTGTCGTCTGCATTTCGGCGTTCGTGACTCAATCCGCGTCAGTGGCTGCGCCGACCGCGTATCACATCAAGGACGGGACGTGGTTCGGTTGCGATACCAAGGACCGTTTCTACAAGATCATGTCTTTCGACAAAGCCGCGTTCAGGAAGGCCGCCGTCAGCGCGATCGAGGCCGGGAATTGCACCCTGTTCCGTACCGGGCAGACGGTCTATCTCGGCGATGTGCCGATCCTTGGCGGTGTGATCCAACTTCGCCGCGAAGGCGAGACAGAGGAATACTGGACGAACCGAGAAGCGATCAGCAGCAAGTAAGCCGCAGGGAAAACACACCACGAAGCCCGCACCAGCGGGCTTTTTCATTTCTGCGCGCCCGCCCGGCGCCGGTCGTTGACACAACGCGGCGACACGCAAATACTGTATATTTATACAGTGCTAGTGCCGACCGTGAACCGCGACGATGACAACGTATGGGAGTTCTTCGTCGAGCGAGCGGCGATCATGGAGTTTGACGCCGGCAAGCGGCGCCACGATGCCGAATTTCACGCCCTCGCCCGCACACGTATGTACTTTGATCCGCGCGGCGTGAACATGCCGCGTATCGGCCTATTCGCGCCATTTTGGAATACTGATTTTGGATGGAGCGACGCAGACGCAAAACCCGTTGTGTTTCCGCATGCGGCAGTGCTCGCGGGAATGGCCGTCGCGGCTTTCGACGAGGCCCGCCGCGTCGGTCGGCCGCATTCGATATTGCACGCGTGGCGGTCGCGTCTCGGGGGGTAGTTACGCGCTACGCTTGCGGAAATGCGTGCGATGCCGATCAGTCGTCGGATCGTCGCGCACTTCCAGTTCGAGCGCAGACGTGAAGCCAGCGTCGCCGGTAATCGTGTGCGTGACTTGCTTCACGAGCCACGGCGTCTCGTCGATATCCGGTTTGAACCCCGCCACGGTCACGGGCATTTCGGGAAACAGGTCGGCACGGCCGAGCGCGAGCGTGTAGGACATAGTCGCCTGACTGCGCTTCACGCGCGCTAGCTCCGCTTGTGCCGCCGCGCGTGCCTCCGTTTCGGTCGCATAGTCTTCGGGTAGCACCTTCACATTCTTGTTGTTCTCTCCGCCGACCACGACAGATTTTCGCTTGCCCTTCGTGTTCGAATGGTAGTGCGCGCGCACGGCTTGATAGCTCTCGCGCTCGGCGATGTGATACCGATGCTGATCGCCTGACGCGCGAGTCAGGTTGAGCACGGCAAGCGCCTTTCCGCTCACGGTCTTTCCCGATCCGATCGGCATGAACAGCAAATTCGAATCCTTGACCGTCATGACCGCGTCGTAACGCTTCGCCAGTCGCGTGAGAAAAGACATATCGCTCTCGTGCGTCTGGTCGATATGCGCGATCCGAATTTGTCCGATCTTCGTCTCGACCTTCGCTTTCAATGCATGGCGGCCGGCGATTGCAGCGACGATGCCCGCGATCGTCACGCCATGCCAACTTTTCTCGCGGCGCTCGTGCATCTTGTTCGTCATCGACGCTGACTTCGCACGGATCGTCAGAATGTCCGGCGCCCCGCTATGCTCGACTTCGTCGACAGTGAACGCCCCTTTGTCGATAAGCGACTCGCCAACCCACCCAATCGACAGTTTGATATCGGCGCCACGCTTCGGAATGGCGAACGTGCCTTTCGTATCGTCCAAGACGAGATCGAGCATATCGGGTTCTTCCGCTCGGGACTCCGACAGCGTCAGACTGATGAGATTCGGCGCGAACAGGCGCGAGATATCGCGCCCGTCGAGCGTGATGCGATAGTCTGCCTGCGGCTGCTTGCGCGCGGGCTGCGTCGTTGCTTCCGTCATGCGTCCCCCGACACCTTGCCAAGCACGAACTGCACGACGCTGCCGATCGAATCGCCGTTCATCGTCGAAATCTGCCGCGCTGCCTTGATTGCCTCGTCGAGTTCAAGCCCGGTTGCCGTCGACAAGCCTTTGACTGCTGCTGCGGCGGCTTGCGGCGCCATGCTGCCGATGACACCGATCGCGGCCGATTTGATCGAATTGATCGACAGGTTCTTGACGTTGTCGACGACGGTCGTCGCAACCTTCACGACCTGGCGCACGTCGTTCAACAGTTCCTTTGCCGAATTCCCTGACTCGCTGCCGTCGCCCTGTGTGGCCGCGAGCGTCTCGTCGGTCACGCGCTTCAACGTCAGGTTGAATTCGATTTTCTTGGCGATGCCGGCCGGCGTGTGATACGTCGCCGTTTCGTTTAGGCTCTCGATGATGTATGCGCCGTAGATCGTTCCCGATCCGTCGACGAGCGCATATGCATCGCCGACATCGCCCATACGGGCCAGCTCGTCGAGCGACGCGATCGCGCCGACGCCATTCTCGGCCGCAACCATACCGTTAAGCGTAATCGTGTCGTCGCCCGCGCCGGTGTACTGACTGGCGTCGCGTGTTCCAACCCGCGAGCTTGTGCGGTGCTTCCAGTTCCGTTGTCGTTGCAGTTCCTTGTACGGCGCAGTCTGCAAGCTGAAAACGAACTGATCGAGTGACAGCATCATGGCCTTCGTTCCCCTATCAATCAGACAGCCGCGCGCCGATGCGCGACTGCTTCGCGCGCTCGTGCCGTTCCAGTTCTGCGCGCACCATGCGGCCTATTTCCGCCGCGTCCATACCCGGCTGCGGATAGATGTTGATGGTGATCGGCCCCGACGCGACAGCACTATCCGCGGTCGATGACGATGCGGCCAGCGGCGGGCGCCGATCGATCGGCACGGTCGGCCGCACGAGCGCGGTGTCGGCCGCGAGTGCCGGCATCCCGAATGACGTTGTCGCAACAGTCGCGAGCGCGACGGCCGCACGCGCTACCTTCCCCTGCCCGCCTTCCATGCCGATCGCTGCGCCTTCGCTGACGAATCCGCCCAGCTCCCCGAAAACGCGGCTTGGGCTATGAATCCCGAGCTTTTCTTTGAACCACGACACGGTCGAATCCGCGACGCCCGTAATGGCGTCTTTCACCGAGCCGAGCCCGTTTTTGATGCCATTGACGAGGCCCGACATGATGTTTGCGCCGAATTCGACGAAGCGGCCGGCAGCTTCGGCCGCAACGACGACGATGTTCGCGAGCCATGCGCCGAAGCCCTTGCCTGCGTTGGTCGCGGCGTCGAGGCTTTCCTTACTGGTATCGACCGGCCCCAACAGACGTTTGATCCAGCCCCACACATTCCCGATTGCGTCCACGAGCCAATCGAACACGGGTTTCAACGGAGCGAACATGCTGCCGAGGACACCGAACACGCGACCGAAAAGCGGCGCGAGCGGCCTAAGCCCTTCCGTCAGCCCTTGCCAGAAGCCAGAGAAAAACGCCTTGATCGGCTCCCAATATCGGACGATCAGCAGCGCGGCGACCGCGATCGCGGTAATGACGAGCCCAATAGGGTTCATCAGTGCGAGTCGACCGACAAACATCAGCGTTTGCCCGAGCCCCGCGAATGCGGCTGCTACGCCGCTGATCGCGCTGGCGGCGCCGCCCTTGATGAGACTGACGCCGCCCTTTGCAGCATCGGCCGCGACGCCTGACGCGCCGCGCCGCGCGACGTACTGCCGCGCCATCGTCCAACGTGACGCGGCCGCCGCGCGCGTGGCGGCCATCTGCGCTGCTACTGCGCGCCAGAGTTGAACCGTGTACTGTCGCGCGGCGCCGATGCCATCCTTGAGCGCCGTCCCGGCGGATACGCCCCACTTTTTTACAGATTCCTTCGCTGCTTGGCACGCGGCCGGCACGCGCTGACCGACGGATTTCACATAGTCGCGAACGGTTGTCCAGGCGCCGCGCGGTGACGATGCCTGCCACGCCCTCGACAGTGCGCCGCGAATGCGCGTCGCGCCGGCTTGCGCCGAATTGCCGGCGCCCGACGCGGCGCCCGACATGCGACGGAACGCGCCGGCGCTGTTGTCGAGCACGCGCGACAGGATGCCGCCGCGCATGCCGAGCGTCGTCATGCTGAAACGCAGCACGGCCAACGGCCCCAGCACGCCGGCGAGCACGATCACGAGCGACCCGGCCACGACGAGCAGCGCACCGAATGCGGCCGCAACCGACAGGATGATTTTCGCGGCGGTCTGATGCCGCTTGATCGCGCCGAGCAGCCGCTCGAGAATTGCCCGCGTCTTGTCCAATGCCGCGTTGTACATCGGTGCGATGCTCTCGCCGATTTCGGTTCGAACGTTTCTCAACTGCGATAGGACGTCGATTTCCTTGCCATTAATTTGCTCTTTTGCAAGTCGGTGCGCATCGTCGATGCCGTAGGCGCCTTTGTTCAGGCGTTCATTTTTATGAATCTGGTCACGCTGCATGTACATGGTCGTGAACAGATTCGATGCCGTCCGGTTGGTGAAGATCGTCGAAATCATGTCTTTCACCTTGTCCGGATCAGTGATCCCCTTCGCGGCCAGCTTCGGCAGGAACACTTTTTCGAGCCATTCGAGCGGCGACGCCTTGAACAGATCGCCGCCGGTCAGCGCTCCCGGCTTGATTTCCTTGATCGTCCCGATTTTCGTATCGACAACCTTTTTCCGATCGAGCAGCCCGAGCGCGATCATCTGGTTCGCGGCCCGCTTCGTCGTCTTACCTTGGTACGCGTTACTGTAGGCCGACATAAGGCCCGTGCCGACGCCATGGCCGCCCATTTCCTGAATGAGCGGTTCCATCTGGTAATAGAACGCGTCCTGCCGCATCTGCTTCGCTGCAACGCCGCCGGTCTGGATGAAGTTGCGCCACTCGTCGCCGCCGACGCGGCCGCCGGTCGCCGACAGGACTTTTTGCACCATGTTCGCTTCGTTCTTGAACGTCGCTTCGTCTTTCGTGCCGCCGCGCAGCTCGATCACTTTCAGCATGTTCATGAACTTCTCTTCGTTCGCATGCGCGTCTTCCGCACCGAACAATGTGTCGTTCGCAAACTTCATTTTCGACAGCGTCGGCATCACCATTTGCGCGTGATGCTCGTCGGCGAAGATGGAAAGCGCGTCACGCATCAACGTCATGTTGTCGGACGTGCTGACGCCCATCGTGTTCATAGCGCGAACGTATTTTTCAGCATCCTTCGTCGCTTGATCGCCAAGCCCGAACGCCGTGATGCGCGCGCGCTCGTTCTGCATTTTCTTCGCTTCGTCGAGGGTGCCGACCAGATCGCCGAGGATATGCCCGCCGGCTGACTTCGCCGCGTAGCCGCCGACGGCCATCCCTGCCGCGACGCCCTGCATGGCCTGCATTTTCGACCGTGCTGCGCCTACGCGTCTTTCGCGGTCAGCCAGCTCGCCGAGTCTGCGCATTTGGTCGCTGATCGTCGCGTTTGTCGACGCCATGCTCGCGCGCAAATCGCGCTCGTGCTGCGATAGGTTTCTGGTGTTGATGCCGGCACCGGCAAGCTGATCGCGCAACGCCTTCACGCGTGCGGATTGCTTCTCGTGTTCGGCCGACAGCCGCGCGGCGGCTTGCTTCGCCTTGTCGAAGTCCGCGATCATCTGCCGCGACGGCGGGCCGAACGCACGCAGCGACCCAGCCAGCTCCGAGACTCGACCACGCGCCGCGCCTAGCTGCGACGCGGTCGCGGCGAGCCCCGTGCGCATCTGCCGAAACTCGCCGACGCTCTTTTGCGTCTTCCCCATTTCGGCCAGCTCGCGGCGCGTCTCTTTCAGCGAACTGGCAAGCCCCTTGTTACCGGCCAGCATATTTTTAAGGGGCTTCGTCATGTTGTCGATCATGTCGAACACGACGCGAAGTTTCAGGGCGTTGTCCATCGTTACTCGCTTCCGTTGCGAACACGCGCGCGCTCGCGCCAGTCCATCAGTTCAGTCAGCGTGAATGCGTCCATCATCGGCGGTGTCCAACCGCCGAACACGGTCGCGATATCCGCCATCGCGTCTTCTATTCGGTCTGGTAGCCCAGTTTCGATTTCACGGCCTTCGGCATCAAAAAACCAGCGAAGATACCTCCCAATTGAACGAGGTCGGCCGGGTCGATATTGGCCACATCGGCTTCCGTCAGCGTCGGTGCGCTGATGCGCGGCAGCACCTTCGAAAGCGCGACAACGTCGAGGTTCACGAGGTCGGACAGCGACACGCCGCGCAGCTCGCCCGACTTCGGCTTGCGCAGTGTGATGCGGTCGATCGTCTGGCTTCCGCGCACGAGCGGCGTGTCGAGCGTGAGCGTGTTCGGGTCATCCTGGCTTTGCGCTTCCGGCAGTACGGTTTCCGTGTTTGCGGCTTGGTTCGTTTTCATGGTGTTCCTCTCGAATGATCGATAGATGACTGCCTCGCCGGTAGCTCCGGCCGAGGCAAAAAGTTACAGCCCGATTGCCGTGCGCAGCGTCGCGAGCAGGTCGCTACCGTTGATCCGCTCGATCATGTTGACGAAGTCGATTTCGATGATTTCCTCGCCGTTGATCGACAGCTTGTAGTAGCTCGCGACCGTCGTCACCTTGAACGAGGTGTCTTCCTTCGCCTTCGCCGATCCCGGATCGATTTCGCTATGCCGGCCCTTGATAACGATCTCGATCGAATCGACACTCGCCGAGTCTTCGGCCTGATAGCCGCCGGCGAAGCGCAGCAGCACGCCGTCGTGCTGCGTGATGCCGTACTGCTGCAACACGCTCTTCATGAAGCCGCCGGCAGTCCATTCCATCTGAATGCCTTCGTTGCCGAAATCGACCTTGATCGGGCCGCCCATGCCGCCGCCCTGCCAGTCTTCCATCTTGCGCGTCAGCTTCGGTAGCGTGACTTCCGCAACCTGCCCGACGAAGTTCTCGCCGTTCTGGAACAGGTTGAATCCCTTGAGTTTTCGCGGCAATGCCATATTCGTTTACTCCTGTATGTGCGGTTTCGCGCGCCGGTTAGGCGTTGACCTTCGATGCGAAGTCGGCGAGATAGCGGTCGGTAATGCGTTGGCGCAGTGTGAGGTTTTCGAGCGGGGGAACCGGCGTGTAGTCGTAATCGATGTACGCCTGACCGGCCTTGAGCACGTCGGTCGTGTTCGGCTCCGGGTCGAACCACGACGAGCCGCCGATCAGGTAGCCGAGCGAAACCCACTGCCGAAACTTCCCGTTGATGCTCTCGATAATGTCGCGCGGCAGCGACGGATTCAGCGGCCCGTCGACGTTCACCATCTGCGCGAGCGCGATCGAATCGCCGACGACCTGCGCGGTGCGCGTGTAGTTCTCGAACGCGAACAGCGGGTCGTCTGAGCACGTGCGCGAGCCCCAGAATCGATAGCCGTTCTGATTGATCAGCGTCGTAACGTCCTGTTCGTTGAGGTAGCCGGCATCGGTCGACGGGTCTTGCAAATCCCACGACACATCCGCGCTGATGCCAGTCACGCCGTTGACGGCAACGTTGGACAGGGTCTTGTGCCAGCCGATATCGTTGTCGATCTTCGCGCGCAGACCCATCGCTACCGCGACGGCCGACAGTTCGGCGGTCGCGTTGGCGGTATCGTCCCACGCAAGGAAGTTCGGCCACAGGATCATCAGTTCGCGCGCGGCGAACTGCTTGCGGTACGCGGTCGCCTCTTCCTTCGTTTTCGCGCCAGCGGCGTACGCGTAGGCGAACCCCTTCAACGCCTTCGCGGTGGTCACGAGCGCATTCGCGACAGGCAGCGTGTCGAGGAACGGCGCGCCGAGAATCCGCGGCTTCACGCCGAGTTTCGATTGCGCCGTCAACAGCGCTTTCAGGCCCGTGTATTTGCCTTCGGCCGTCACCGTGCCGACAACGTTCGACGTGGTCGCCGCATCGTCGGCGCCTTCGGCGACGCGGACGATAATGGTCATCGGCTTGGTTTGCGCGCCGATGGCCGTCAGCACCTTACGAAGTGTGCCCTGCTTTCCGGCCTTCCCGAGCGCGGCGATAACGTTGGTGATGAGCACGGGCGTATCGAGCGGGAACGTCGCCGGGTCGGCATCCTTCGCCGTACACACGAGGCCGAGGATTGCCGTCGAAATGGAACGGATCGGCCGCGATCCCTGATTGATTTCGACGAGGGTAACGCCGTGGTGATAGCTGTCGAGCGCCATATTGCAGACTCCAATTGAAAAGGTGGAAATGACGCGATCAGGCGATCGCAGTCAGGAAATCCGGCGCCGCCGGCAGGTCAATATCAGGCCACTGTTTGGCATCGCTGATATCACGCAATGCCTGACGGTATTTGATGACGGCGGCGTACTGCGCCGCTGTCAGCGTCGTCCCTTCGCCGATCACCAACTCGTCTTGGTGTCGCGCGACAAGCCAGTCCGTCGCGGTCAGCGCCGCGTCTCGTTGCATGCGTTTCGTTTCGGCCGATTGCTCGCGCGTTGGCGGCAGAGGGGCCAGCGCGACGGCCGCGCCTTCCGCGTCGACGCACAGGCGCTTTCCGGCGCCCTGCGCATTGACGAGTGCGAGCCATTGCTCGTCCGTGATATCAATCACGACGGCGCCCGCCGGCGCGGGGCTGTCAACCGTGTCGTAGAACGCGACGATTTGGCGATTCGCGTCCATTTCAGCTTGCTTCTGTCCCATAGCACTAGCCTCAATTCAACCTTGTCAGAATCCGATTGCGATCCACGAACCGGAGATAGTCCCGTTCCAGTTATTGGCCGCCACGAACGTGGTTTTCGACTTACCGCCGACCGTCCATCGGTAAAGCGTGCCATTCGCGACGGCGTCGTCGGAAGCGCATGCGAGCGACAGGCATGCATTGGGGAACGCCACCGGAAACGCAATCATCGGGTTCGAATTTGCGGGCACGGAGACATTTCCCCACTGGATAATCAGCCCGCTCGGCAGCTTTTGGTAGCCGTTGCCGCCGAGCGATGCGTTGAACGATCCGGTGTATTTCAACTGCGCCGAACCTCCGTACACCAGCCATGTGCTGCCCGACCCCGACGACACGATGTAGATATTGTCGTTGATGCCTACCGGCAGAGACGACGTGCCGGACGTGCCGGCGAACGTGTCTGAGCCGTTCGAAGCCACGGTGAGCAGCGCGGCGCCCGTGTTGGTGATCCAAAACCCCTGCCCGGCCGGGATGGAGGCCACAGGCGGCAGGGATACGGTTCCGTCCGCCGCTCCGAAGTAATTCACCTGCTTGCCGAGGTCGGCAACGGTCAAGGCTCGAACTGGCGAAAGGTTAACAACACCCGAGAAGTTGCCCAACGCGCGCTGGACGAACTGCGTCGTCGCAAGCTTCGTCGAGTTGTCGAACTGCGATGCCGTGACGCCCCGACTCTGCGCAAACTGAATTGCCGCGCTACCGCCAGTGACATCCCATTCGGAAACGCCCCGAGAAACGAGCACGAGCGAGTCACCGACCTGCAACGTCACCGGCTGAACCTTCCCAGCGGACCAGATGAAGTCGTCGCCCTGCGTTGTGACCGTGATCGGCCCCGTTCCGAAATTCATGAACGTCAGTACGCCGCCATTCGGCATGGATGAACCCGCAGGAAGCGTAAGCACTCCGCCACCGGCCCCATACCACTGGATAGCCTGCCCGGCCTGTGCGGCCGTAAGTGTCGTGTTGGCGTTCAGCGCCGCAAATCCGGAGATATTCCCGAGCGCGCGTTGAACGAACTGCGTCGTAGCGAGCTTCGACGAGTTGTCGAACTGTACTGGCGTCTGGGCTACCGGGCTACGCGTGTAGTGGCTGATAACCGTCCAATTGGATGCATCCGACGTAAGTTCGACAGTTGCGCCGACATCGAGCAAGAACGTCGATGCCGCCGACGCTTGGTTATAGATGCTCGCGGAAGGCGTCAATATTGTCACGGCAGTGCCGTTTGAGGTCACATTTGTAATCGTGAACGAAATATTGTTCGTCGTCGGAGCGGGCAGCGTGATCGCAGACGGCCCGGTGCCGCCCGCTTCAACCCACGATCCAGAGTCGGAATTCGCGAGTGTGGCCGAGCCGTTGATGTATTTGCGAGTCTGGAAATTCCCCGACGCCTGCTGAACAAAGGCCGTCGTCGCGAGCTTATTCGAGCTGTCGAATTGTGGTGCGGTTCTCCAGTTTGCACCGGACATTACCGAGGAATACGGCAGCGATACCGAACCGCCGACCAATTCCCAATGGTCGATTCCGTTCGATTGCAGCGCCATCGTGTCGCCGCTGTTCATCACAATCTTCGAACCGGCCGCCGGGATCGTGTCCGTACCTTGCGCGGCAAACGTAACGGCTCCGACGCACATGCTATAGGCTTCGATGCGAGCACCGCCCGGTACGCCCCCGGCCGGGGGTAGCGTCAGCGTGAATGCCGCCGGGCCGCCGGTATAGATCACGGCGCCACAGACGGAACTCGGTAATGTCGCGGTCGCCGTGTACACCTCGAAGCCGGTCGCCTTCAAGCCTTGGCGTTGCACAAAGGCTGTCGTCGCGAGCTTTGTGCTGTTGTCAAACTGGGGTGCCGTCGTGAAATTCGCACCCGACAGTGCCGTCGAGTACTTCAATTGAGCACTGCCGCCAGTCGCAATCCACTGATTCGACGGAATGGCGACCAACAGCAAATTGTCGTTCGGGCTGACGACGACGTTACTATTGTTGCCGTTGCACAGAATCGTATCCGAGCCCGCGCGCGCCACCGTTACCGGCGCACTGCCGGAATTGTTGAACAGAAATGCCCCACCTGGAGGCATGGCGGAACACGCCGGCAGCGTGAAGGTAGACGCCGCGCCACCCCAGAAGTTGACCACCGTCCCGGATTGCTCTGCTTTCAGCGTCTGGCTTGACGTGTAGGCGCTGAACGCTTGGAAGTTGCCGAGTGCGCGCTGCACAAACGCTGTCGTCGCGAGCTTGTCTCCGCTGTCAAACTGCGGCTGTGTCACACTGGATTGCTTCCCGTTGAAAGCGATCGCTTCGTTCGTGAGCACCCATGTTCCGCCCATAACGTCCCATTCGGCCCCGCTACGGTTCACGAGGATGACGGCGTCATTAGGCCCGAGCGTGATTGAAGTGTTCGATGTGCCGAATCCCGCGCCGGGCGCATAGATGAATCCGCCGGCGGGTGCCTTGATCGTGAACGTCTGTCCGACCCCGCCTTGCGCGTAGAAATGGATCGCGCTGCCCGCATTGGCCCCGTTACCCGATGGCAACGTCGCGGTGCACGACGTGCCGCCAAACTGGACCGCACAACCGAACGCGCTCGCGTTGAGCACGGTGTCAACGCCATTCACGACCTGTACGTTCGCAAAGTTGCCGAGCGCGCGCTGCACGAACGAGGTCGACGCGACCTTCGTCGTGTTGTCGAACTGCGGGGCCTGCGGCGTCTGAGGCGAACCCGTGAAGGCCGGCGAATCGCTCTTTGCATATTGCGGATGCGGATTCGCCGCCGCTGCGTGCGCCTCTTGCTGATCCTTCAGGTAACGCGTGCGGTTCGCGAGCTGGCGCGGCTGTACGTTGTCTATACCATCGGGGCCGCCAACGACCGGGTCGGACGTTTCGAGCTGGTAAATCCCCTCTTCCCACTTCGAATTTTCCGCGAGATTTGCCATTACGTCGCACTCCCTCTGTTGTACTGGCCGTTGCGCTTCGCAATGCCGTTGTGTCGAATAGGCGCCGCACGGTAGTCGAGCGCGGCCAGCATCGAGCGTTGCGGTGCATAGCGCTCGAGGACGGCTTTCAGGTTTTCTGCTTGATCGCGGGTAATCGGCTGCGTCAGCTTTACGATGTATTGCGCCCACGCCGTCGGGTCGCCGTGGATGTAATCGCCGTTGCGCCGTACCGATCCGTCTCGACGACGAATTCCGCGCCCCTCGATCAACGTCACTTCGCCGAATCCGAGGCGGCGAATTACCTCGCGAATGGCCCACGGCGTGCCGCGCTTCTGGTGCAACTGGATCGCGGACTTGATCAGCGCGCGCCGGGCGTCGTCCGATTCAGCCAGCTCCCAACCGTCGACCGACACTTCGGCCGCCAGATACGGCAGGAACGATGCCGGACATTTGTCCGGGTTCCAGTAGTCGCGAATCGGTATCGGCAACGTGTCGACCGCCGCGAGCGCGTTCGCGGTACGCACTTCGAGCGTCGTCGCATTGGGCGGCAGGAGCTTAGGCATACAGTCCGCCGTATTCGATGACGACCTCGACGCAATACGACGCTTGCGTGCGGTCGATCGCGATATCGCCGACGGGTTCGATCAATTCGGTTCGCGAAAGCCCGGCGGCCTGACATACGCCTTTGATCGCCGACTCTGCGACGCCGATCCCGATTCGATGCACCTTGTCCGCGTATGCCTGCGCGTTTTTCCTTGCCTGCGCGATCAGAACATCGGCACCGACCCCTGTCCGGGTGTAGCACTTCGCGCGAATGCGATAGCGCACGATTTCGGCCGATTTCACCAGTACCGTATCGTTCAAGGGCCGTTGATCTTCCGCACTCAGCGCGGTTTGAACCGCCTGACACAGGGCATCCGATGCCGTCCCGTCGCCCTCGCTCGACAGCAACGACACGAGCACGTCGCCCGGTCGCGGCCGCGAGGTCTGCGCGTCGATGATGCGACCGTCGACCGCGCGCGCCTTCGTGACATACGCTGCCGAAGGGCCTGCGACGCTGAATCCCTGCGGCGCGAGCTGGATTCGCTCGCGCAAGCTGTCGTCGGTTTCCATGACCGCGTCGACGTTGTTCGCCGGATCGGCGGGCGTGACTACGAGGCGCATGAGGCCGAACAGCGCCGCGCGCTGTTCCAGATCGTTCCCCATCGCGAACGCGAGCATCACCGCGCGCACGGCATCATTTACGCGCTGACGCCACACAAGCTCGCGATAGCTGTTTTCCTGCAGGAGCCGCGCGAGCGGCTCTGATTCCAGTTCCAGGGTCGCGGCAATCTCGGCCTGTTCGTCGGCCGGCCAGAGCGAAACCATGGCCGCCTTACGCGTGGCGTAGATCGTTTCGAAGTCGAGCACTTCGAGCGCGTCCGGTAGCGGCAGGCTCGCGAGGTCGATCAATGCTGACGTGGTCATGCAACATTCCCTCTGTCCAGCGGAATACGCGCGCGCACGGCGTCGCCGGAAACGGTCGTGTACCCCTCGATATCGACGAACTGCTTTCCGGCATAGGCTTCGCCGACGGTGTCATCCTCGATCGTGAGTTGCACGCGGGTCAGCACGAGCCGCGGCTCCCAGCGCATCAGTGCGGTCGCGATCGCCGCATAGAGGCGCGTTCGCTCGGCGCCGTTGTTCGGCGCGTCAACCTGCCCGAACAGATCGGAACCGAACGTCCGGCGCTTCACGCACGCGGCGAGCGGCGTCGAAATGATCTTCCCGACCGATTGGTACAGGTGATCGAGGTCGGCGATAGCGCGGCCGGTTGTCGCGTTCATCCCTTTCATTTCGGTTCGCTCACGTCGTTGCCGTCGCCCTGTTCGCGGTGGGTGTGATGCGGCAGGCTGATCCCCTGCGACTTCACTTCGCCGGTGAAATCCGCCGCGCCGTCGATTCGCATCGTCTGGCCGCCGTCAGCGCCGCCCCGGCCGGTCATGCCGGATTCAAACGTGAACGGGCCTTCGACGGTCATTGACCGCGTTACGGTCACGTCGGCGTCGAGCATGACTCGGTCAGCCTTGACGGTTGCGGTTTGAGTGTTGACGTTGACCGCGCCCGGCGCCGTCACGTTGATGGTCGCCCCGGCCGGCAGGTCGACGCCGAGCACGTGCGCGGCATCGTCATATGCGACGACGGCGCCATCGCGGTATGTGCGCACGTCGGTATTCGGGCTATGGTCGGGTGCGGGATATGCGTCGGAGTAGAACCCGCAGAGCGCGACGCCCTGCGCGGGGTCGCCCATTGGGCATAGGAGCATGACCTGTTCGCCCTTGGTCGGCGCGCGCCAGTCGCGCGTGTTGCCGGCCGCAAGTGCGAACCAAGGAATCCAGTTCGTTTGGAGCGAGCCGATTTCGTCGTCCGGATCGCCGACCGACACACGGCAAAGCGCCGCGCCGTGGTCTACGTCGAGAATTGAGCCCTTGCGAACGGCGTTGCGCGCCTGTCGCTGAATTTCGTTAGCGTCCATGCCGGCCATGTTGCCGGCCGCACGCGCGCGAGGCGAGCGTCGCCCCGTGTGAGCGTCGCGGGTACAAAAAAGCCCCGGCGGTTGGGGCTATTTCGTGATGTGCTTGAGCAACATGTCGCGTATCAGCTCGCGATCGACGTCGGTCACGCCGAGCAGCACGCGCGCCGGGTACTTGTATTCCGGGCCGCCCGGCGCGACGCGACTGCGCTCGCCGAACTGGTGGATACGTGCAAGCCGCGCCACGCGGCCGTCGAATCCGATCGCGAGGCCGGTCGCATCCGTCTCGACTTTCAAGAATCGTCCCGTGCGCATCTTGACGAACATCGCCGACCGCTTGACGCGGCCGCGCTTGTCGCGTTGCCGGCCGCCGGGCTTCGCGCGTGCCTTACGGGCGTCGTATGCCGTTCCGTCTGGGTTCTTCTGGCCGGCGATGCGCTGCTGCTGGCTGCGACGCAGCGTCCGCGCAATGTCGCGCATGGCTGCAACCCTGCCGGCGGGTTCCAGGCGCGTGAGCAGGCCGGACAGGAACGATTCGACGACGCTCAGTTCGTCCACGGCTGCCCCGTCCACGTGATTTCGTCCGGATGCTGCGAATCGTCGACGTGCTCGATTGTGCGCGAGCCGTTGTCGTTGACCTTTACGACGACGCTTTCGGTAAGTTGGAGCTTGATCGACACATCAGACGTTTCATTGTCGAGAATGTCGATCTCGTATGTGATGCCGTGTGCGCGCTCGTCGGGGTTCAGCACCAGATCGGGCTGGTTCGCTCGTACCCATTCGATGATCGCGAGAAACAGTGCATCGGCATCGCCCGAGAAGTCGAGCAGCAGTGCATGACACACGTACCGATATTCGAACGACAAGCCCTTCGCGCCGGTTGCCACGAGCGAGCCGTTATCGATGAACACCGTCAACCGCTCCGGGCTTTCCACGAGCCGAGGGATTGCCGCCTCGATCGCAGCGCGGAGGCTCCCCGGCTTATTCATGCTTCGCCGTCCCGATATCGGCGTCGATTCTCGCCTGCGCCTTCGCCTGGCAGTCGACCACCATGTCGACCTTGGCCGCGCACACGCCCCACGCGCCCTTAGCCGCTTCGAATGCGTCGTGCAGCTCGCCGTTAGTGCGCGGCGCCATCGCCGGCAACGTGCATCGGCTGATCGGCTGGCATTGCAGCACTGAAAGCGTCGGCGCCGGTGTAAGCGGGGCTTGCTGACAGGCGGACAACGTCAGCAGGCAAAGGAGTATCAGCCCACGAGCGGACAGTCGGGTTTTCATGGATCACCTTGCGGATTTCTTCGCGTGCGGCCGCGAGCTTCGTTGCGACCTTGTCAGTCGACACGTCGAGTTGTTGCTGTTGGTGCGCCTTGTCGCTGGCATCCTGCCGCAACGTGCCGATTACGCTGTCGCGCGCTGCGACCGCCTGACCGGCACACACAACCTGAGCACGCGCGACCGCCAACTCGGCGCGTAGCGCGCGAACGTAGAGCGCACCGCCCGCGAGCAGCGCGAGCGCGGCCGCGCAGGCGACGAGCTTCACGGCGAGCGGATTCATGCGACCGCCTTCGCCGCGTCGGCGTACTTGTCATATGCCCGCGCGAGCTTCACGTCGTACAGGTTCCGTGCGTAGCCGGGGCCGTTGTAGCCGCGCGCGAACACCGCCCACTTGCGCCCCTTGAGCGCCGCGACGAGCGCCGGATCGGCCGCGACATAGCGCACGAACGCGTCGAGTTGATCGCCTTCGCCGTTTTCCATCCGCGCGACGAAGTCGTCGACGCTGGAATAGCCGAGCCGTTCCCAGTGGTAGCCCATCACCTGAAAGGCGCCCCAGCTCGCCGATTCGTATGCGGCGCCGGCGTCGATCAGCTCGGCGGCCGCGAGTCGCGTGTATTCGGCGGCGCCGCCCTGATAGCCGCCGGTCGCCTGCGAGCAGATATTCGGGTACTTCGCCGCGATGGGCGCCGGATCGATGCCGCGCGCTTCGAGGCGCTTCCAGAAAATATGGCGTTCAAACAGGATTTTCGGTCGTCCGCCGGACAAGAAGCCCAAACCGGTCGACTCGACTTCGTTCACCGCTCGCACGCATGCGACCGGCACGCCGAGCCGGTCGGCCGCGCTCACGATATCGGCGTCGGCGAGGTGCTTCGGATCGCGCCGGCCGGTCGCAATCGCGGCGAGCGTCTTCGGCCCGGCGATACCATCGTCGACGAGGCCGGTTTGCTTCTGGATGGCCCTGACTGCCGCTTCGGTCGCGTCATCGTAGACGTGCGTCACGTCGACCGGGTAACCCGCACGGGTAAGACGCCGTTGCAGCAGCCCGACATCGTCGCCGTAATCGCCGAGGCGATGCGTTTTCATGATTGTTCACTCCGCAAAAGCCGCGCGACATTGCCACGCGACGCAAACACAAACAGCGCGATCAGCGCGGCGGTCGCCGCATCGAAGAAATCGACTTGCTCGACGTGCAGGGTCAGATTGATCGATGCACCGCCGGAAACGACGACGATCGCCCATGCAACCCAAGACACGTGATATCGATGGCGCGCACCGTTTCGCCGGTAGGTCAGCACACGCACGAGCGAGGCGAAGTGCGCAGCGAGCGCAACGACGGCAAATGAAATGTGCATGACTGTCACTCCCCTTTTTTGAGGAACGCGAGCAGGTCGGCCGATTTCAGCCGGTCGATAAGCTGCAACGTGACCGTGATGACGAGTGCGGCCGCGAAGAAGCCTGCGACGCCGGTCGAGTGGATCGGCGTCACGTTGACGATTTCCGGCGCCGCGATATAGCCCATCACCAGCGAAATCAGCATGTACGCGATCCGGGTGAACACGCCGATTTCCTTCGATGTGACGACGACGAGCGCCGCGCCGGTGAATGCGCCGATCAGCGCGTTACCGTCGATGCCCGGCGCGAGGCCCGCGACCCCGATCGCGGCCGAAAGCGCTGCGGCGGTAGTGGTATTCGGTTCGGCCATTTCGCCAGCTCTCCCAAGGTCAATCAAACAATTGCACGAGCGGCGCCGTGCTCGCGACGGTTTCGATTTCGGGCAAGTAGACGATCGTCCCCATTGGGATGACGACGCCGTAATCGGCTAGGCCCGCATTTGCTTCGAGCACTGCCTCGACCGTTCCATCCGTTCGGCCGTAGTAGCGCCAGCAGATCAGATCGACCGTGTCGCCCTGCTGCGCGGCGACGTTCATCGCTGAAGGATCGCGATGACGGCGGCCAGCAAGAACGACGAGGCGGCCGGCATCAGCACATCAAGCACTTTCCATCCGTCCCACTGCCACGGGAACAGACCGACGTTCCACACCGTGACCGTCGACGCCGCGCCCTTCGCAGCAAACTGCACTTCTGCGGTTTTGCGTGACCAGTACCAGACGACGACCGACGCCGCGCCAAACCATACGTTGCCGGTCGCGAGCGTCATCGGAACCTGAATCGCGAGCCCTTCGAGGCAATGCGACAGCGAGCGGCGCCAGCGTGCGCCCTGAATCCATGCGAGAAGTTGCGTCAGCATCGTGAGTCCTCCGCCGTTCAGATCAGATCGATCGTGCTGCGGCGAATGCCGCGAATGTCGTTCATCGCCCATCGCGCGTTTCGTCGCGATTGGCAAACCGTTTCGTCGAGGTTTTCGGCCTTCTGGCCGCCCGACTTCGTCGAGTCGTAACCGCTGTATTTCTCCGTGATATCCGCATGCGTCAGGCTGTAGACCGCGCGCTCGTAGCGGGATACCTGGATGCTGACGCCGTCGACCGTCGGCGCCGGCACCGACGCGAGGCCGGCATGACCGGCCGCAACCTGTACAGACCGCCACTGCGCAAGGTCGGCGTTCACGGTCGATATCGCCTCGATCACGGCGCGTCGTAGGCGCTCGGCCGTCACGGTTCCGTCGAGCTTCGTCGACTCGCGCAGATCGCCAATGTCGATGTCAGGAAACCATCCATCGTTCGCGACCGTCGCGACGGCGCCCGGTGCGCCTTCCGTGGTCGTTCGTGCGGGGGCGATAAAGCTACTCATGACCGTGACTCAAATATAGGAGGCGGTGGGCCGGCGTTCGTGTCCCGTTGCCGTCAGGTGTAGGGATCAGGAACGCCGGCGCCGCCTTGCCGGGTGGGCTCTTTACGTGCGGGCGGCCTTGCGGCGGCCGTCCGCATCGCTCAACAGGGCTTCCAGTCGAGCAATGTTCTGTTTCACGCCGGCGCGGTCGTCGAGCGACAGCGCGGCTTTGAAGTTCTGTACGGCTTGACTCGCGCGCCCCCAATCTTCGGCGCCGTCGAGCTTGTCGTCGCCGATGAGGTTCATCGCCGTCATGCCGATCGCCTTGAGCAGCTTCGCGCGAATCTGGTCGTGCATGTCGAGGTCGGCCGTCAGGTCGAGAATTTCGACAAGGTGCTCGATGACGAACGGCTCGCCGTTCTTCGCCGCGACCAATGCAGCCGTCGCGAATTCTTCTGCAACCGCTGCGCCGACCGAGCGCTCGTATTGATCCGGCAGCGTCAAGCCGTGATGCAGCGCATAGCGAGCGATATCGAGTGCGCCGACGTAGTCGCCAGCATCGATGCGCCAGATCATGACCGTCATCAGCACATCGTCTTGACCGCCCCGCCCGCCGGCGAGCGCGCCCGACACGTATGCGTCGTACTCGGGCAGCACTTCGCGCTTCACTTCGACCTTTCGAGCGACGGACTGAATCGACTTCAACCGGCGCTTGTCGGTCACGAGCTTGACGAGCATCAGCTCGTACTGGCTCGCGCCGGCGAGCGATTGGCCGGGCGCCACCGAGGCGGCCGCCTGCGCTGCGCGAATGCGCTGTTGGTGTCGGCGTGCGGGGCTGGTCATGGTCAGGCTACCGGCTCGATTTCGATGTTTTCCACGATCGCGCCACAGCCGTAGTCCTCGACGACATACGCTTCGTTGCTCGACTCGTAGTTTTCGATTTGATCGCGCTTCGGGTTGTCGATCAGCGAGCGGCGGCGGCCGCCGTTCTGGAAATAGATAGACAGGTTGTCCAGGCGCGTGACCATCAGCGTGTTTTGCGGCACGAACGGGGCGGTAACCGCCTGCTTTCCGCCCACGCGCTTGCCGCTGATGACGAGGTCGAGCGCAGCCTGTTCGGTCGCGACGTTCGCGCCGTTCACGAGCGGGAAATACTTGTCATGCAGCAGGCCGCTACCCATCACGACGACGACGGACGGATCGTCGCGATACCACTCGTCGAGCAGTTGAAGCGCGTCGATCACGAGCGCGTCGAGGTTCTTGTAATCGGCGCCGGCGACGTTGCCGACCTTGACCTTTTTCGAGTCTTTGACCGCTTCGTGCATCACGCGATCGGGCGCATTGAGGCGATATTTCTGCAGCCAACCGACATTCACGTCTTGCAGCAGCGGGTTTGCCGCACGATCGGACGTGGCCGACCGCGAAGCGCCATTGAAACCGACGCAGATGCGATCGAGCGCCGTGCGTTGCACGATCGCGTCACGAATGCGGGTCTGGAAATCCGGCAGGTGCGCCCACGCGTCGAGGCGCGAATAACGAATCGCCGTATCGAAATTCGTCTGCGTGCAGACGTAACCGTTGCTGTCGAGGCTGGTCGGATCGATCGGCGCGCGATCCTGCTTGCTCGTGTCCGTCGTGCTCGCGATCGGCTGGCCGATGCCGAGGCCGACTTTCTCGCCGCTTTGCGGGTCGACGCCGATCATGTTGATCCGCTGAAGGAACGCGCTCGACTGCTGAATGCGGCTCTCGAGCTTTTGCTGTACGGACGGGCTGACCGTGAATTTGGTGTTCGCGTCGGGAACGCCGTTCAGGTCGGCGATCGCCTTCACGTAAGCGTTGTACGCGAGCCGGGTTTCGTTGCGCATGGGTGATTCTCCGAATCGATGAGGGGTGAAGCCGTTCAGGTGTCGACGCGACCGCTTAACAGTCGGTCTTGTGCTCGGCGCTCGTGCCGGTTGCCGGCGGTCGTTGGTTGCCGCCGGGCTGCGTCGACAGATTGGCGTTCAGCTCGGCCAGCACGCGGGCCGTTTCGGCGTGTGCTGCCTTCTCGGCCGTCAGGGCAGTATCGAGCGACGAAACCTTCGTCGTGAGTTCGTCGACACGGGTCGACTGATCCTTCGAGAACGTCGCGAGTGCTTCGACGGCCTGCGTCATGTCGGAAAAGCGCTTGTCGTCGCTCGCGCCCTTCTCTTTCACGAGGCCGAGAATTTCGCCGACGCGTTTGAACACGGCGAGGCCGACGCCGGGCGCCTGCGCGGCTTCGAATTCGATCACCGTTTCTTCGGCCGCCGAAAACAGGTTTTCGGGGCGTTGCTTCCGGGCGTTGAACGGGTTTTCCGCGCCTCGACCGGCCGCGAACGTCAGGATTTCGGTGCCGAGGCTTGCCGGACTGTCGGTCACGGCGAGGCCGACGAGATATGCCTGCTTCGTGTCAGCGAACGAGAAATCGATCTCGACCGACGTGTAGACCTTCTGCTTCGCGTTCACCATGTCGATGAGCGCTTGCGTCGGTTTCAGTTGCGCGTACAGCGCGAGTTTGCCTTTCAGCGGACCATCGGCGATTTCTTCCGACTTGAGCCCGGTAACGTCGCCATACGCGCCGAACGGCTGATTCGCCGACATAGGTGCGTAGCCGCGAATGTGCTCGCAATTCATGCGAGCGCCGTACAGTGCGGGGTCGTACTGCGCCGCCATCTGCTGAATCCATTCGCGCTCGATGGTACGGCCGTCGGTCGTCGCACCTTCGACTGCGACGCGAAACCATTTCGTCGTCGCATGCGTGCCGCTGACACCTGCCACCGAACCGATGCCGAACGCGGCGGCGCCAGCCGCACCGATGCCGCCGAGCACGTCGGCATGTTGAATGCCTGCGCCGACCGCCGTCGCTGCTGCATGCGCGTCGATCGCGAAAAGCGATGCCATCGAGCCGACAGCGATCGCGAGAAGCGACAACTTACGTTTGAACATCGTGTGTACTCCGACAGGTGATTGGGTGAGCGTTTCGTGTGATGCCATGTTCGCGGTTTGCCCGCCGACGCTCAACGACTAGCCCCTGTCGTCTCCCTGTATACAAATGCCGGCCATGCGCGCGCGCGCGAACGACCGTTACGCTTTCGGCATGCTCAATACCGCCGACAATCCGATTATCGAAATCGACCCGCGTAAGTCTGCGCGCGCCCTGTTTTTCCAGGGTTGGCGTGTGTCGTCGATCGCGCGTCACATGGGAATCAAGCGCGCGACGGTCGAGGCATGGAAGCAGCGTGATGGATGGGCCAAGGCAAACCCGCTCGATACCGTCGAGTCGACAATCGAGATGCGCGTCAATTCGCTGATCGCCAAGGATCAAAAGAACGGCGGCGACTACAAAGAAATCGATCTTTTGATGCGTCAGCTCGAACGCGCGGCACGCATCCGTCGATACGGCGAGACTGGAAAAGAAGGCGACCTAAACCCGAATATCGCCGCACGCAATGAAGCGCCTAAGCGCAAGCCGGCGAAAAACGAGTTCAGCGACGAGCAGCGCGACCGGTTGCTCGAAGCGTTCCGCGACTCGCTTTTCGACTACCAGAAAGTCTGGTTCCGGAACGGGCATCAGCGCACGCGGAACATTCTCAAATCGCGGCAGATCGGCGCAACGTGGTACTTCGCTCGCGAAGCGCTGGCCGACGCGATCGATACCGGCCGCAATCAGATTTTTCTGTCGGCCAGTCGTGCACAGGCGCACGTGTTCCGCCAGTACATCACGCAGTTTGCGCGCGAGGCGGCCGACGTTGAATTGACCGGCGATCCGATCGTGTTGCCGAACGAGGCAATTCTGTACTTTCTCGGCACGAACGCACGCACCGCGCAGAGCTATCACGGCAACTTCTATTTCGATGAGTATTTCTGGGTTCCGCGATTCAAGGAACTGAACAAGGTCGCGTCGGGCATGGCCATGCACAAGCAATGGCGCAAGACGTATTTCTCGACGCCGTCGAGCATCGGACACGAAGCGTTCCCATTCTGGAGTGGCGCGCACATCAATCGCGGCCGTGCGAAGGCCGATCACATCCATTTCGAGGTCACGCACAAGGCATTGTCGCTCGGCCGACTCTGCGAGGATCGGCAGTGGCGCCAGATCGTCACGGTCGAGGATGCCGCGCGCGCCGGTTGCACGCTGTTCGACCTCGACGAACTGCGGCACGAGTACAGCGCCGAGGAATACGCGAATCTGTTGATGTGCCAGTTCATCGACGATACCGCGTCAATTTTCACGCTCGCAAACCTACAGCGCTGCATGGTCGATTCCTGGGAGTTGTGGGAGGACTTCAAGCCGCTGACAGCACCTTCTCGCCCGTTCGGCTACCAACCTGTCTGGATTGGCTATGACCCGGCGCTGTCGGGCGATAGCGCCGGCTGCGTTGTCGTTGCGCCGCCGATCGTCGACGGCGGCCCGTTCCGCGTGCTCGAAAAGCACCAATGGCGCGGCATGGATTTCGAGGCGCAAGCCGAGTCCATCAAGAAAATCACCGATCGATACCGCGTCGACTACATGGCGATCGATACGACCGGCATCGGTCAGGGTGTGTATCAGCTCGTGAAGCAGTTCTATCCGCGCGCCGTCGCGTTCAACTATTCGCCAGAGGTAAAGGGCCGGCTCGTGCTCAAAGGGCTGTCCGTCGTCGGCAATGCACGGCTGCAATTTGACGCCGGATGGACGGATATGGCCGCCGCGTTCATGGCGATCAAAAAGACCGTCACGCCGAGCGGGCGAAACGTCACATACGAGGCATCGCGCAGCGAGGAAACCGGCCATGCTGACCTTGCATGGGCCGTCCTGCACGCGATTTCGAACGAGCCGTTAGAAGGCACTGCGGCACGCAAAAAAGGAAAGGTGGAGATTTACTCATGAAGAAACACACGACGCGCGCGCAGCACGCTAACACTACCCCGAGCGCGGCTGATACGTCGCGGCCGGCGCAGTCGACCGCTTTCACGTTCGGCGATCCTATGCCGATCATGAGCCGGGCCGAACTGCTGGACTATGCCGAGCTTGTGACGATCAACGGATGGTATGAGCCGCCCGTGAGCTTCGCGGGCCTGTCAAAGATTTTCCGATCCGGTACACATCACGCGTCGGCGATCTACTTCAAACGGAACGTGCTCGCGTCAACGTTCATCCCGCATCCACTTATGAGCCGCGAATCGTTCCGCCGATGGGCGCTCGACTGGCTTATTTTCGGGAACGGCTATCAGGCGCCAGTGCGCAACCGTGTCGGCGGCGTCATGCGATACGAGCCGCCGCCGGCGAAATACATGCGACGACGTACCGACCTGCAAACCTACGTGCAAACGAACGGCTGGCAGGCCGTGCACGAATTCGACCCTGGCGCTGTACATCACCTGATCGAAGCCGACGTGAATCAGGAGATTTACGGCGTGCCGGAATATCTCGGCTCGCTTCACGCGGCCATGCTGAACGAGTCGTCAACGCTGTTCCGCCGCCGCTACTACGAGAACGGGAGTCATGCCGGCTTCATCCTCTACCTGACCGACGACAAGGCCGGGCAGGACGATATCGACGCGCTGCGCGATGCGTTGAAGAGCGCGAAGGGGCCGGGCAATTTCAGAAACCTGTTCTACTACGCGCCGGGCGGGAACAAGGATGGGATGCAGTTGATCCCGGTGTCAGAAGTGGCCGCGAAAGACGAGTTCTTCAACATCAAGAACATCACGCGCGACGACTTGCTCGCCGCACATCGTGTGCCGCCACAATTGCTCGGCATCGTGCCGAGCAATACGGGCGGGTTCGGCGCCGCCGACACGGCGGCCCGCGTGTTCGGTCGTAACGAAATCGCGCCGCTACAGACGCAGTTCACGGCGTTTAACGAGTGGGCAGGCGATGAGATTGTGCGTTTCGTGCCGTACAGCGTCGATGCAGCTACAAACGGAACCGCCGGCAATATGCCGGCGGTGTAGTAGCTTATCCCGATAGGTATGACGACGGGATCGCCGCGATCAGATTTCGTCCGGACTCGTAACGCGCACACTCAGTATCTCGATGTGCAGCGGATTCACTTCGACGGGGAATGTTTCAAGTTCGTCGTATTCGCTGACCTTGATAAACAGGTCGCCACCGCGTTTGTCTGCATCTACCAGTTGCAGGCAGTTTTCGGGCCCGACGACCGGCACGTACTCGCGAAGCGTGAGCCGAGCATCGTACTCGCCCGCCTCAACTACGACACGCTGGCGCTCGCGTTCCGGGACCGACGGGTACCCGGCAAACGCTTGCGAATGCAGAATGCGCACGCGGAAAGTCAGATATTCGAGTCGCGTATACCCATTCGCGTTGACCATCTGCGCGTCAACCTGCAAATCGGTACCGTCTCGAAGCGTAAAGCCATTTTGCTCGATCGCTTCGCGCGTGAGGCGCAAACGGAAACGTGGAATATTGGCGGGATACCCCGCCATGTCGCACTCCCATACCGTAATCTTTGGCATTTCTTTTGGTCCCTCAGTTTATGCCGGCGGGGTGCCGGCGATCTTTTTCATATTTCCCGCTAATCGTTGCCAGTAATTCCCCGTGGCTTGCTTTTTTAGCGTGTCAAGTAAAGGCCGTCCACGCGTCTCTGCACGCGTGATTATCGCGAGGCAGCCGACTATCATCGCGTGATTCCGTTCCTTCGGCATTTCGCGATGGCTCTTGGAGAGCATGTGGAAATTTATGCGGAACGCACGGATGTGCTCGTAGACGTAGGCAACGTCTCTTGCAACATCCGCGCCAAGCAATCCGATCTTCGCGGCGTTCTGTTCAAACAGCGGGCTGGCCGGAATTGGCCACTCGCTCAATGTCAGTCCTTGCTCACTGATGGCCAACGGCATCATCGCCTCAAGACCAGCCTTTAACATCGGGAACGCGTCACCGTGCGATTCGAGTTCGCCGGCAAGCGCACCGGCCAATGCCTGCCCGTCTCGAAAGCGTCGATAGTCTTCCGCAAGGAAATTATTGAAGTACCCGCCGGCCATAACGCCAAGAAAGCCAATCAACGCCCCATTGAGATCAGACATCTGTCCTGGCCCTCCTCAATTATCCCCGTTTAAGCATGTGTAACGCGGTCGAGCACTTCACGCGCCGCACGCCCGAGCACCTCTTCCGACCACTGATTGATGCTTTCGTTTGCCATCGCCGCCGCGACGCCTACCGCCGCATGCGTCTCCGGATTGATGCGCAACATCAGCTTTCCAGACGCCGGCTTTTGCGGCGCCCGATCCATGCGTGCGCACTCATCGAGATAGTGATCGACGGCGGAATGGAAATCTTCCGTCAGCTCGGCGACCGTCTCACCGTGGAAGCTGATTTTGTCGTCGACGCCGAGCACATGCCCGACAAAAATATTGTCGCGGCCGTCGAAATCGACGCGGGCGTAATAACCCTTGTACGTCATTGCGTTGGTCATGGCTTAATCCCCATTTCGTTGAACCAGTCGCGCACATCCTCAACCTGATAGCGCTTTGCCTCTTTGCCCGGATGCGGGCGATGCAGGTATCGGCGCGTTCCGTTCAGCTCGAAGGCGATGCGCGACCCGGCGCCTTCGTGAATGCTGCCGCCCAACGCGACAACCAAAGCTTCGATATCCGCGAACACGATCCCACCCAAGGTCGGTTTCGTGTAGATCGCGGTCAGCGTGCGGGCGTGTTTCGTTTTCATGGGTTCATGATAGCACAATTTGATATCATCTGATATCGAATGATAGCAAAAATCGCTATCGTTGCCTAAGTCTCGTGGACGCGATAGCGGGCTGCTAGCGCCCCCGGGTGTTGCGGGGCGCCGTCGGCATTGCCGATGCGTCCCGAGCCCGGCCAACGGGCTGAAATCGTGCGGGCGGCCGAGGTTTGGCGCCGGGGCCGCCGCGCGGACATCTGACCCCGCGCCCGGAAAATCGCAGTCCCCTCCCCGCCTGCCCGCCTCTCTAAATGGGTCGTTTTTGATGCGCCGGCCGGGAACTGCGGAACCGCCCGCCGGCGCGGGATTCCAGCGATTTCGCATGGTGGGAAATTGATGCGCTTTGGTGCGTAAACCTGACGAAATAACGCGCCGGCCTGTGACCCCGGCCGGCGCAGCCAGATTTAGCCGGCCCGGCGTGCCGTCCGGCTCTCGAAATCGTCGATCAGTCGCGCCGCGCCGAGCGCGAGCGCGGCATTCCGTGACACGCCCGACGCCTTCGCGACCTGATCGACGCGGGCGAGCAAGTCAGGATCGATATCGACGCTGATTTTTACCTTCGACCGCCGCGCGGCCGGCTTTTCGCTCGGCACGGCCGGCGTTTCGGCGCGCGCGTCGGGCGCGCCGGCGATGAATGCACCAATCGCCGCGTCGTCGCGTGCGGCCGGCTTTCTCGAAATCGACATTTGAACCCCTATCTAATTGATATCGCGTCGATACCATGTCGATATCTGTTCGATATCGACATGATCCCGTTTAGCTGGCGTCGGCCGTCAGCACGCCGAACACCGCATCTTGCAGACGTTCGATTTCCGCGCATGCGACCGGATCGCGACGCGGCATTTCCTCGACGTGCAGGCCGGCCGCGCTCGCGTTGGCGAACGCCTTGCGGCGGTGGATACGGTACGGCAGCAATTCCAGGCTGTCATAGCTGGCGATCACCGATTCGGCGTCGCGGTTGTCCGCGCCCTGCACGTCGGCGCAATTCAGGAACGCGCATGCGCGCAGCGCGCGCACCTTGCGCGCCTCGTCGAGCAGCTTCGCCATGTCGTCGAGCGCCCACACGTCAAACGAGCGCGGCATGACCGGCACGAGCACCACGTCGGCGGCCATCATGGCCGCGCGAAACGCGCTCGAATCCCGGCCGCCCGCGTCGACGACGACATGATCGAACTGCCCCGCGTGCTTCGTCAGCTCCGCATGCAGCGTTGCGCCGACCTCATAAGCGGAGGCCGCGATCGCGGGCCGTTGTCCATACGAGCGAGCGGCCATCGCCGACGCGCTCGACTTCTGGCGATCGCCGTCGACGAGCCACACGCGCGCGCCGGCGGCCGAAACGCCGGTTGCAAGCTGTACCGCGATCGTCGATTTTCCGACGCCGCCTTTCGGATTTCCCACGACAACAATCATTGCTCACCCCTATATAGAAACGATATCTACTCGATATCGACGCGATATCACCCCGGTATCGCGTCGATACCGCCTCATTGCGCGGCCGCTATACGTCGAGCCGCATCTGTCCGCCCGCTCGTGTCCGCGGTTGCGGCGGTTCGGCGGGCGTCATTTCGAGTCGCGCGCGGTAGGTATGCCCGCACACGACGTTGTCGCACTGGTAGTCGATTTCCCACACGAGCTGCTCTTTCTGTTCCAGAGAACGCGCGATGCCGCGTGCGCTGCAATGCGGACAGGCGATCGTGAACCTCATCGCGCGCACTCCATCAGGCCGAGCGACGTGCGCGAATCGACGTAGCCGTGCAGCCGTGTCGACGGCCGCACGTCGAGCGTCACGTCGTCGCGCGGGCATGACGCCGGCGACAGCGAATACAAAATCTCGAGCCCGGCCGGCGATCGGAATTCGCATGCGTCGCACACGAAATAGAGGCGGCGCATCGTCGCCGACATGCCTTCCGTATGGCGTGCTTCGATCTCGTCGCCGCAGCACGGGCAATCGATGGTCATTCGTGACATGGTTTTCCTCGCTCTACAGGTTCCGTTGACCCCGTTTCGCGTCGCTCACGTCCCCGCTGACGCTGTTTCCAGTTCCGCGCGCTGCGCGGGCGCCCGGATCGGCCACCCCTGACCGATCCGACCGCGTACAGTTATTGACACCAGTCCAAGGGCGGGCGGCTTCGCCGCCGCGCCGAACTACCCGCCATTCGTACCGCGTCGACGGTACGAAAATCTTCGTCTCGCGCGTGTACGCGCAAAGCCCGTCGACGATGTGTGCGACGCCGATCGCCTCGACGCCGTGCGGCACGCGCACGGGCGCAATGCCGTACCGGCCTTCGCGATGCTCGACGGTATGGCGCACGTAGACCATGCGCGCTTCGCCGGCGATGCCGCCCATCGCGCGCGAGTATTCCGCCCAATCGGCCGCATGCTCGTCGGTTTTCTGAGCGGCCAGCCACGCAGCGCGAATGCACGGCGCCTCCTCTTCGCTCGGCAAGTCCTGTTCCTTGACCCGGCGCAGCTCGCGCCACACGCCGACAGGTGCCCCGCCGAACTGCTGGAACTGCCGGATGCCCCACAACGCCGCCCACGCCTCGACGCGCTGCGACGGCGTGATTTCGTCGCCATCCCACATATCCGTCTGGATCACATAGCCGTCCTGCGTCTTGTGCTCGCCGACCGCATACCCGTCGATGTTCTTGCTGATGTACTTCGCGACGTAGCCGACGGCCGATCCTTTCGTGCGGTCGATCATTTCGAAGCGCACGCGGTGCAGTTGCGCGCCGGGCTCGTTTCCAGAATCCCGCAGCCCGTGTTTGCGCATCACCGCGCAAAACCGCTCGACCTTGTCGGCGAACACGAGCCCGTGCCAGTGCGGGCAGCCGTCGTGATGCGGCTCGGCGACGCGCATACCGAAATAGAGGACGCCCTCGCGTTTCAGCTCGGCCCGGATGCGTTGCCACACCTTGCGCAGATACGCCTGAGCGTCGCGCGGCGACAGCTCGGTATAGACGGGATTCGGCTCGACAACGCCGCCTGTCGTGCGAACGGCATGAAAGCGGCTCGGGCAAGTCAGCGTGAACATGACGCCTCGCAGCTTCGCATCGTCGGCCAGTTCTTCGAGCCCGCGCAGTCGCGTGAACAGCTCGCCGCGCTTGAGCGCCTTATTCGACATGCCCTTTGCGGCCAGTTCGGCCAACGTGAACTGTTGGCCGTTCTCGTTCTCGACTGTGACGGATTCGAGCGTGCGCGTATTGCGGCGGTTCTGCGCGATCCTCCGGCGAACCGCTTCATCGCTTGCGTAGGGCTCTGCCCGGCGGTGGACGTAGTGCAGGCGGATATTGCTATGTTCGAGCGTGCGGATATGCTTCTTGCGCAATTGCCGGCGCCACCACAGCTCGCAACGAACTCGCGCTATCTGACCGGACGGCAGGTCACAATCTGGCATCGCGACCGCGTATGTCGCGCACGCGGTGCGCGCCACGACGAGCGCATCGGCGACAGTCAGGCCATGTGATCGCATCCCGATATCGTTCGCGATGCGCCGAGCCTTGAGGCAGATTTCCTGATCGTTCGCATCGGGGCGCACCGGCAAATGCTCGGGTGCGTGCTGGTCGAGGAATTCGCGAATGGCGCACGCGGCCGCGCTCACATCAAAGAGACGATCCGCGATCGGCTGACCCGGAACCGGATGCCTTGCCGCGCTGGCGTGGCCGGCCCGCTCGGCCTGCCGCAGTGCGCGGCGCAGCCACTTCGGGGGCAACCGCTTCACTGCCGCCTGGGCTTCGGGGATATCAGCTAGAACGCTGGATGCGTCGCGCGCGTAGACCCACATGCTCTATTGCGGTCCGATGCTCTTACGCGCGATGCGTGTTCGACGAAATCGGCCACGCCGGTTCCGTACCGTCTTCAGGATGCACGCCGCACCAAGCGATCACGCCCACGATGATGATGATCCAGATCGCCCACAGCGGCAGCGGCTTTTCGTTTCTCGGTTGCTTCATCACTCCCCCTATCAGATCACCCGGCGGCGCCGCGCCATCTGCGACAGCAGCGGCCGCAGCTCGTGCATCGCGGCAGCGGCGGCCTGATCGGTGCGCGCCGTGCGCGGCGGGTTGTAAACGACGAACGGGGGCACCAATACCCCCGCTCCGATACCAAACTCGGCAAGGTCAGCGGCCAGAAAGTCGCGCGAGCCTTCGCCTGCACGTTCCTCGCTCGCCGCGTGCGTCATGCGGCGAGCCGTTCGTCGACAGCGTGCGGCGTGTCGACCGCGTCGAGCGCCTTGTCGAATGCCTCGTCGCGCGTCATCGGGTACGACACACCCGTGCCTTCCGTGTACCAGTGGATTTCGCGACGCCCTTCGATGCCCTTGGCGACGAAGTAACCGCCGCTTCCCAGCCGATCGAAGAACGGGCCGACCTCAATCACGCCAGCAGTGACTACGCGCGGCAGTGCCATTTCGATATCTGCGTCGGTCATGCGGCCCTCGCGATGGAAAGGTAAAGCCGGCCTTGCTCGCGAGCGAGGCGCACGCGATCCGCGATTGCGCGACTGCGATACTTCGCGCGCTGCAATTCGTTGTGTGCGTGCAGTTCACGGCGAATCGCTTCGGATTCGTCGTTCGTTACATTAGGACTACGATTGATATTCAGCATGAAAACCCCGTTGAAGTTGACATGAGTTGACGTTAGCCGGGCGCCTTACGGAAGGCGTCGGGACTGCACGAATGCAACAACCGCGTTAGCGATCGTCCCACGCGCATCGCCGACTAGCTCGTGCGCTGCGTCGACCGCCGCCGACAACGCTGCCGTCCGCGCGCCTTGCCGTGTAGGATCGGCTGTAACGACACCGTCCTGCCAATTTGCGGTCGCCCACAGGGCGTGTTGGTGGAGTGACTGGATTCCCCACGCGTTCGCGATAATGCGATCAGCGCGGCGCAGTTCGACGTACATGGCGAGCGGCGATCCGCCGTCAATCACTTCCTGTCGCTCCGTTGCGCGCGTAACGCCGTCCACGCCATCGAGTCTGTTTTCGCAGCCCCACGCGCATTTCTGCCCCATCGTCATAACGCCGAGCCCGTTTCGGACGATCGTGTGCGCTGCGCGCAGCTCGTCGCGAAGTTGTTGCGCGATAGTCGTCATGCCGCGCCCCCTGCCCGGTCATCTGCCACGGCCGCGAGAATTGCTCCCCGCTGTTTCATGCACCCTTCGAACGTATCGGCCAGAGTTTTGCGCCGAATCGCACTCCGAATGCGCTTGCGTGCGCAGTCGATCGCCGCCTCTTGGGTCACACCTTTGCCGGTCGCCATCCCTGTTTCGATGTTCGTCACGACGAAGCGCTCGTCGTCGGCCGCCCGGTCGTCGCAGTGGACACCGAAGGTCATGCCGACCGAGTTTTTGATGGTGACCGGTTCGCCCCGTTTCATCACGAGTCCGGCCAGCGACAGGATTCCGTAGGCGATCGTGCTCATGCCATCACCCCGCCAGCGAGCGACGGGTGAATCGTCCAGATTCGGACGATGCATTGCATCGAGTCCATCAGCGCACGCCATGCGGCGTCAGCGGTTTGGCGAGCCAGCACGAGCGGGCTGTAACGCGTCTGTGAAAATTGCAACGAAATGTGCTGCATTTGACTTCCCCTTGTTCAACCCCTTGAACGGTGTACTGCGTGAAAGTCGCCCGGCGGCTGGGTAGCTATTCCAACACCGGCGGGGTTGTGAACCGGTTGCCGGGGCGACGGTTCGGATCATATTTCAAGAACCTTGCATATGCAAGATGCTTGCAATTGCAGGATTCATGCATATTGCACACGCAAGGCACTTGCAGTACCGTTGCAGCGGGTTGAATCAAAAGGGGTTTTCTATGAAGAACTGCGATCACTACCTTGATCTTGCGAAGATCAAGCGGGACTTGCCGTCCGACTATGCGCTCGCGAAGTTGCTCGGCGTGAGCCCTTCCGGCATCACGAACTACCGAAAAGGCCGCAGCCACTTCGACGACGCGACAGCGATCAAGATCGCTCACATCTGCGAAATCGAGCCGGCCGAAGTGCTCTTTGCGATGCAAGTTGAGCGCGCAAAAAATGACGAAGCACGCGCTGTTTGGTCTGGGCTTCTGGAAAAATTTTCCAAGGGTTTTCGGTGGCTGGCGCTACCCGCTAACGCTTGTGGGGCCTTGGTCCCGCAGGTGTAACGCCAGCTTTAGTTAGCGACCCTTCTTCACGTTATGTCAAATAAAAAATAAACCAAATTGATCGACCAGATTCGTCTCTGTTTGCCGCGCGCCGTCGTCCTCGGCGCGCGGCCTACCCGATTACGACTGCGAGATCCGGCGCAAGCGATCAATCACCGATTCCGAGCCAGCGGCCGCTCCACCCGCAGCGATCCGACGCGCTTCCTCGACCGCAGCCTGTTGATCGAGCGGCTTTTGCCCGATGGCAGCCACCGTCTGCGCGGCGTCGGCCGTAACACGCGCCTGCGCGGCAGCCGCCTGCAACGCGCCGAGTCCGGTTGACGCGGAGCCGGTGCCCGCGCGCAAGCGGTTCAGTTCGTCCTGCTGCTGCTGCATCAATTGAGCGCGCTCGCGATCAGCCTGTGCCTGCGCGAGGTCCGCCATTGCGGCGCGTGCTTTCGCATCGAATTCGTTCAACTGGGTTTCGATGGTCCCCAGGATTTCCTGCAGCGTCTCGACAAGTTGCCGAGCGCTATCGGCTTCGGCCTCACGCTGCGGAAGATCCCGCTTGCGGCGCTCGAGATCGTCGGTGAACTGCGTCAGCGTGGCTTCGTTGATCTCCTGCTTTTCGAACTTGTCGATCAGCACGACCGACGCTTTCACGTCCCCGTCGATGCTTGCCTTCAGTTCCGCCGCGGCGGTTTGCGCCGCGTGGCTCTTCTGCTTGGCCTCGGCGAGCTTTACCGCCACTTCATGCAGCTTCGACTGCAGGTTGTCGCGGTCGACTTGTGTAGCCGTTTCGGGATCGAATGCGGCGATCTGTTGTGCGAGACGGTCGCCGACGGTTCCCACGTGTTTCGCAAGCAGTGACGAAACGAGTTTCCAGCCAGACATGGTGTTCTCCTTGGTGAACCTTGTATTGCGGATGGATCGAGGCGGCGTCGCGCCTCAGAAAATCTTGACGTGCAGCGGATCGAGGGCAAGGCCGGCGAAATAGTCGACCCAGACGGCCGGCGCCGGGCGTCCGTCCATCGTCTCGACGTGCTCGAAATCGATCCACAGGCGCTCGATCGGGCCGCTGTCCTGCGCCGGGCCGGCCGGCAGGCGCCGCACGTACTGCATGAACGAATGCGTCTTCTCGACGCCCTTCTCGCCGACGCTATCGTCCAGGCGACGTTCCCGAGCACGCCACGGCCGGATGTAGTCGCCGCCGGGCGCGTCACGTTCGAATCCGATTGCGTCGCTGCCGCCGAGCAGCGCATCGACGCGCGCCGGACTCCTGGCGAGATGGGCGATCTGGTCAAGCTCATCGCGATCCATGTCGTAATGGTCCTGCCCGAGGCCGTAACCGTTGCCGAGGAATGCATCCTGTTCCTCGGCCGTCACCGGATATTCACGGTAAAGGAACTGGTAGTAGGCGATTTCCCGAAGATCCTGGGGATCATCCCTGCCCGTCATGACCTGCAGGAATGCGCCCTGCCCGTTCCTGTCAGGACCCGTGTTCGTGTACATCCGGAAAATCGACAGATCTGCGTCGGCGTCGATATGCAGGCGGCTGACCGCAACGATCGGCATCTGGGCGTCCGGCGGCACGACGAGGAGCGTGCCGTCCAGTAAAGCGAAGTCGGCCAGCACAAGCTTGATCATGCCGCCAATGCATGCGCCGAGCGGCAGGCCGGTGTCGACCCGATCCGGTTGAGCGGTGCGCGCTCGCGCAAGGTCGTCGAGGCGCTTTTCGCCGATGCGGCGAACAAGTTCAAGGATTCCCATGTTCGTTCTCAGAGACGATAGTTGGTGTGCGACGCATAGCGCGCCTTTCTGAGTAGCCACGCGCGGCGCGCACGCTGGAACAGCCCGATGACGAGACAAATGGAGAGAAAGAGCATTCCGCCCAACAGGAGCGCATTCATGATCGGATGCTTGCTTTTCCCGGCCGGTTGTTTTTCCGTCGTTGCCGGCGACTGAGCGAGTGTTTCCGGCTGGGCGTCGGATGCGGTGTCCGGCGTGGCATCGTCGCTGGTTGAACTTCGATATCTTGATGCCGAGGTCGAGTCGACCGAACGTGTCATCGGTTGCTGGACCACGACGGTTTCGCGCGGCGAACTGCTGCGGCCGAGCAGGTAGCCCAGCAGGAGCTTGTCATTGCCGCTGGATTGCTGTCCAGCCACCGGCGGCGCTGCGCCATGACCGGGTGCGCCGTACGACGGAGATGTCGAGGCGTTGCTTTGCGTCCCGTACGACGAGGTATCGCCGGATGCACTGTGGCTGAACGAGCTGCCGCCACTGGCGCTATCGCTGCCATGCGACGGCTGGTTCGAATTCAGCGTTGCAGCCGCATCGCGGCTCGACTGGGCCGCATACAGTGCGCCGCCGAGCGCAGTTGCGGCGATTACTTTCCTGGAGCCGGAGCTGCTGAACCCCGACTTCGGGGACGTGCTGGACGGACTGGCCGACGAACGAACCGATGAATCATCGGAAGCGCTTTTCGAACTCGACGAACCGTATGAGCGGCCGTAACCGGAACTGGATGAGCTCGTCGACGAACGAGCCGACGAGTCGTAGGACGCGCCTTTCGAGTTCGACGAACTGTATGAGCCGCCGTAACCGGAACTCGATGGACTCGTCGACGAACGAGCCGATGAGTCGTAGGAGGAGTTTTTCGAGCTCGACGAACTGTATGAGCGGCCGTAACCGGAGCTGGATGAACTCGTCGACGGGCGAGCCGATGAGTCGTAGGACGAGCCTTTCGAATTCGACGAGCTGTATGAGCGGCCGAAACCCGAGCTGGATGGACTCGTCGACGAACGAGCCGATGAGTCGTAGGAGGAGTTTTTCGAGCTCGACGAACCGTATGAGCGACCGAAGCCCGAGCTGGATGACGAACTGCTGGAACTCGAGCTGGATGAGTAGCGACTGGAGCTTGAGCCGGACGACGAGCCGCTGGAACTCGAACTGGACGACGAGCGGCTCGAACTGAAACCGGAGCTCTTTGCAAACGCGACCGGCACCGCGGAACCTGTGGCTAGCGCGAAGGCGACCAAGGTCGCAGTGACCTTGTGGCGTATGGTCCTCATGTTGTTGACGTCCTTGTTGTTCAAATATTGTCTGCCCGGGCCGGCCGGTCTCTCAGTTACCGTTCCAGTCCAGCTTCGTGCGCAGATTCTCGCGCCGTCTCTGCGTGGATCGCGCACTGCTGTCGTGCCGTGCGCGATCCGATTAACCTGCCCCTATTCGACGCGCGCATGATCGTAGCAAGTTTAAAGAAAGCTTGCTCGATCATTTCATTTTCATTTTCCTGGAAATGGACTCGCATGCCTCATTCGCGCCACCATTGCGGCATGCAGTCTGCCCGGTACCTTGCGTCCGGAAATGGATATCCTCGGCGTTGCTCGATTTCGATGACACCGTGGCTCTTGGCTTCCGTCGTCATCCAGTCCGTCCCTATCGGCTGAGTGACGTCGCTCCATCATTCGCCCTCTTCCGCGGCGCCGGCCCTGATCTGAAAATGAACGCGCGCCCACCCCGTTGCAGGGTTGTGGTGGCCGGACGTGCCGCGACGCGTGACGTGAACCTTGGCCGTCGGGCGTACCGACGTTACAACTTGCGGTCGCGCTTGCCTGTCATGCATTCGTGCCGCCCGCCTCGTGTATAGACGTCCACACGCGCAATCTGCGACATCGAACCACCGGAGTACACCGTCAAGCGGCCAATTCCCAGCGGGGCCAACAGCCGGGACAACATCGGTCTGCAGGCAGGCGCGCATGTCGTCCGGTCATTGATCAGGGTGACTTCATCACCGAGCAAGCCTTCTCGATGTCCCAGCAATAACGTGCCCGCTTCGGAATGAAATAGAAATTGAAACGTGTTTCCCTTCGACCCATCAAGGCCGAGGCTTTCTCGCCACGCCCTCGTCATTTGGAAATCCTGGGTCTCCCGCAAAGTGGAATTGATGCCGTACACGCGATCCGAGCCCAAAATCGTGCCGATCGATCCCAACTTGTCTCCCGTCTTGAACCGGCCGTCAGGATTGTTTGGCAGGTCGAGCCCTCTTCTTTCCCGAAATGACCGGATTCTTTGATAGCCCTCAAATGGCGTTTCCTCTCGTTTAAGACCGAGAGGATCTTTCCAGCCAAATACGTTGGGCGCGTATTGGTAAGGGTTGATTCCCCCATCGATTCGAATGGGGTCCTGGCTGACAAAGCTCCCGATCACGGGATCGTAATATCGGTACCGGTTGTAGTGCAGGCCCGTTTCCCAGTCCTCGTACTGCCCCTGGAGCCGCAGTCGCTGATCATGTGCGGCATGCATCCCGTCTGCATCGACATGCCCCCACGCTCCGTAGCGGCCCTCCCAGACGATTGCATTGAATTGATCGGTCAGTCGTGTCGGCGCCCCGCTTGGCTCGGTATGGAAGAACACGTTGCGCGCCGCAGATTCCGACACGGCCGTCGCTTGGTCCGAACTGTTCTTCGGTGCGTATCGCATCGCTGCCAGCGGCCTGAACGTACCCGGGTAATAAACCCACTCGTACAGTTCTCCGCCGCCGCCCGCCGGCGATATGGCAATCGGGTGCTCTCCCCAGCCTGGATTCGGCTCGGTTGCGACATCCGTCAACTGCACGTCGTCAGCTTCGTCCCGGCGCACTGTTTCGCCCACCAACGCGTCGCCGTCCCAAAAGTAATCGTGACGGTGCGACCGGGCGGTCGATCCTGACACCGACCCGGCCGGCGCGTCAGCCTTGTCGAGGATTCGCGTGGTCTTCCGTACGCGTCGCTGGAAGACGTCGTACGCATAGCGGGTATGAATGCGACTAGCCTGGATCGCTGGCTCCGCAGGCGCGCGCACCATCAATGTTTCGATCAGCAGCCCGTCGCCGTCCCAGCGCAACAGCAAATCCTGTTGCGCGTCACGCTTGCGTATCAGGTTGCCGGTACGATCGAACGTATAGCGACAGCCATCGTGCTCGCCTTCGCGTACCCACGCATCGACAGGCGATGCCTGGTCCGACACGCCGGTGCGATGGCCCGGGTTGCTTCTGGTCGTCAACAGGTTGCCCGCAGGATCGTGCAGGAAGCGCTGCAGTTTGCCGTTCGGGTCGAGGTAAGCGGTCAGCCTGCCCATCGGGTCGTAATCGAAACGCTCGATACCACGGCGGGAGTCGCGCCTCTCGGTCAGCTCGCCGTTGGCATCGTATGCGTACTCGGTGGCAAAGATGGTGCCGGTACCGGACGACAACGTTTGCCGCGCCAGTTGCCCCTCCTGCGTGTACACCAGGTCGCGCCGCAGCGCCTCGCTCAGGTATTCCACACAGATCCGGCCAAGCGCATCCCGCTCGAGCGTGACGGGTGCGGCATCGTCGATCTGGATCGAGGCGATAGCGCCGAAAGCGTCGTAACCATAACGCACGGTGTGCGTGATCGTTTCGCGACCGGTCGCGATCCGTGTGCAGCGCTCGATGCGTCGCCCAACCGTGTCGTACCGGTAGGCGATGACGAAATCGTCGCCTTGCCGCTCTTCAACGAGGCGGCCTGCGTCGTCGTAGCAGAGTCCGAGGCAACTGTCCGGATTCTGCGCGCCGACGAGTCTGCCAATGCGGTCGTATTCGAATGTCTCGATGCGAACGCCATCAGCCTGTCTGGAATCCGCTACCTGCTTCTGCACTACACGCCCGAACCTGTCGGTCAGATACAGGGTAGCCCGCCCGGCCGGGTCGACACTCCGTCGCAGTTCGCCGAACGCACCATACTCGTAGCGACGCCGTTGGCCCCAGTAGTCGACTTCTTCGACGATGCGGCCCATCGCATCGCGCTTGAGCTGGTACCGTTCGCCACGCTCGTTGACGACGCCAACGAGCTGACCTTCCGTATCGTACTGATACTCGACGCCGGTTCCGTCCAGCGATAGCCGTTTGGTGATTCGCCCTAGCGCCGAGTACTGAAGTTGCGCCGTAGAGCCGGCCGGATCTCGATAGTGCGCCAGGTTGCCATCGGCATCGTACCCGCACAGAATCTCCTTCCCGCTCGGCTCGATTGCGCGCGTCAGATTGCCATTGCGGTCGTATTCGTACCGACTCGTCTGTCCCAGTGCGTCGACTACCTCGACGAGGTTTCCTCGCGCATCATGCCGATAGAGTGTTCGATGGCCGAGTGGGTCCGTCACCGCAGCCAGATGACCGTCGCGGTCGTATTCGAGTCGGGATAGCTCGCCACACGGCCCGATCTGCGCGACGAGCTGCCCGAACGCGTCGTACTGGTAACGGGAGGTCGCATCCGACGGCGTCGTTTGCGCAAGTAGATTGCCTTGCTCATCCCACTCGTAGCGCCATTGTCGTTCGCCCGGCAACGTCACGCAGACCGGATGATGGTGCGAGTCATACCCGGTTCGAATCGTCCTGCCATCCGGCAGCGTCTGCGACGCGAGATTGCCGTACCGATCGTAGGCCCACAACGTGATACGTCCCGCGGCATCGGTCACGGCGCTCGTGCGTCCCTTTGCTTCGTAGCGGTAACTCGTGACACCGCCGAGCGGATCCAGCTCGAATACGGGCATGCCCTGCGCATTCAGCTGCAGCACTGTCGTATGCCCCAACGAATTGGTGATACATGTCTGCATTCGTGCGGGGTCGTACGCAAATCGGTAATCGAACCAGCCGTCGTCGCCCCATGCGTGGTCGACGCGCCAAACGCCGTCGTCGTCGGCACAGTAATGGTAATGAAACGACACGCCCCGCGCGGTCGTATGACTGACAATCCGATGCCCGTCCGCATAATCGAAGCGATACGGGTATCCCATTGCATCGACCGCGGCACGCAAGTTGCCGTCTCGATCATGCTCGTAGGTGACGAGCGGATGCGCGTGCCCATTCGCGTCGACAAGCGTCAATGCGGTCAGCAACGCGGCAGGCGTGGCGCCGGTCGCATCATGACGTGAGGCGTCTCGGATCTCGCAGGTGATGACGCGCCCGGTTGCACCGTCCCGTCTCCATTCGGCGATACGTTCGAGGCGTCCGCCCTGATCGCGTTCGAACACCCATGCATTTCCGTTCAGGTCGGAGATGCGATGGATGGGCAGCGTCAGACTCGACTCGCTCCTCGGCGGGACAAACGTTTGCCGCCATTGCGGCGGCAACGGGAATCCGTATTCGATGCTTTCGCGCGTGCGTAGTACGAGCCGGTTGCCCAGTCGGTACAACGCATCCGCTTGTTGCCAGTCGCTTTCGCGTGAGAGCCAGCCTTCGGTCACGGGCAGTGCATCGAACGCAGTCGTATGATCCGGAAGATAGGCGACCGCACCGATCGCGTCGCCGTGCGGCAACAGTTCCAGCCGGATATCGGCTGGCGTCTGCCAACCCACCCCAACGGCACCGATGTGCGTATCGTGACTTGAGTAGTATCGATCCCACTCGAGGGGTAATCGCCCCGATACAATGAAATCGCGTTGCTCGACGACCACTTCACCCGTCGTCGCGTCCACCGGCTCCGCGTGCAACACCTTGCAGCGCAAGAACCCCGGTTTCAAATGAAGCTTGTCCGCCAGCGCCTTCGCCCACTTCGATCCGCGGAACGCCTTGAACAACCCCTTCGCCGCCGCCGCCATGTTCATGATCGGCGGCCCGCCCACAAAAACCGGCCTTCCTGCCGGAATCGGCAACATCACCGAACTCGGCATCGACGGATAACTGCGATCGGTATGCGCACTGTTGTGGCCCGGTGGCTCCATGCCGATCGACCAGCAACTCAACGCTGGTAGCGCCATGAACGACATCGGATCATTGTTGGCGAGCACGGTCCGGCTGCCCATGTACGATTCCGCATCGTCCGACGGTATGGGGTCCGGCTCCGGTGGCGGTGCAAACGATTCCCCTAGCGGAAAATGCAGCCCCGGGATGTGATACGAATGTGTTCCGGCCGTCGCCCGCATCATGCCGTTGACGAATATCGGCCTGCCGGCAGCCCCGCCCATTCCTACGTTTGAGCCGAGCGCATTTTGAAGTGCTGCGACTTCCTTTTCGAGCTTCAGCCCCGCCGCAACGATCGGGTTGTCACCGAGGTCCAGTAACTTCCCGGAGGCAAGCGCTGCCGCGTCGTCGAGCTTCCGTGCCACATCGGGATGATCCTCGAGATAGTCGGCCGCCTTCTCCTGCGCAATCGCCATCGCGATGCTTCCAACCACACCCTTCGCGGCTTCGATGTACTCCCGGAGATCGAGCATGAACCCGACATGGGGGTGCGGCAGGAACACGGGTGTCGGACTCGGCGCGACCAGGACCGAGTGAACGTCCACCCCGACAACGGGATCCAGATGTTTGACCGCTAGCAGCCCCAAATCGCCTCCCGCTCAGTGCCGGCCGCGCGACGCAGCGACCGTCATCAGCCGACGCTTCGCAGCCGTACTCGACGTCACTGCGCGCTCATGGCAATACGCCGAGGGCTCATCATCCCTCTGCACCCAATGCGGGCTTGCCTCGCCAAACAGCCCATTCACGACGAGCTTGTGTCCTGCCGGATGCTCAGCGTCGATCGCGTGCACTCTATCCATCGATCCCGCTCGCCAGATGGGCATCTCCATAGAGCCCTACACAATTCAGACATGCCCGTTTAGGCACCCACGTCCCGTTTCCGGTTCGAGTCCATGCAAACGAGGTGTAATGGCCGAGATCCGCCAAAGGCTCATACCCCGGGAGAATATTTGCGTCTGTCGCAAGAAGGACGGCGAAAGCCGGGCTTTCTGCACAGCCCAGGATATTGGTGCCCGCAACCCTTGAGCCATTGGGAAATCTCGTCAGATCTTGCATTCGGTATGTCTGCAAGAAATGAGGCATCCCTGTCCAGCCTCGTTCCCCGAACTCCATTTCTTCCGTTTCACGATTGATTACACCGGCGATCACCGTGCCGCCTTGTTTTCCTTTGAACATCTGGTTTCGTTCCATTTGATCACGCTCCGCATAGAGCCTGAGCACGGCGTCGTCTTTCGTAAGCTGCTGTTTCGCCAGACCTAGCGGATCAATCCAGGTGATTGCATTTGGGGCGTACGTTTCGATGTTTCCCGCTCTCAACCCAATCGGATCAAGACTAATAAACCTTCCCGCATCACAGTCGTAATACCTGTTTCTGTTGTAGTGGAGACCGGTTTCGTCGTCATGCTGCTGCCCCTGAAACCGCAGCGGCTGCTCAAATTCGTCTCGATCTCCGTGTAGGCTGACCCAACCCCAGGCAGAGTAGCTGCCCTCCCAGACAATGCTTCCCCGCGCGCCGATAATCGTCGTCGGTGCTCCATTGGGATCGTTATGGAAAAAGTACGGTTCTGCGGGCTCCGACCTTGAAACAGGCAACCTCGTGGCTTGACCATGGCAGACAACGAATTGCGGCGCGGTCGTGTCCATCGCATACGCGCACCGCATTCCCGCCAGCGGCCGAAACGTTCCTGGGTAATACACCCACTCCCGAGCTTCGCCATAGCTGTCCATGGACACTGTCGCTGCATGGACCGGCGCCGTCGCATGACGACCGGACGAGAGGGGCCGCGTCGTGTTTGCGGCGCCGGCCAGATCGGACAGCAATCGATTCGCTTGTCGATCGCTCCTCAATGCCTCCCCTATCAACGCATCTCCATCCCAGAAGAAACTGCTGTTACGGGACAGCACTGTCGAATCGGACGATCCAATTGCCCATGTGTCGACACCGCACTCGATTCGAGTATCTTTCCTGGTCCGCCGATGAAACACGTCATACGCGTAGCGCGTGTGAATACACAACGTGCCGCTCGCCCCCCCAACTTCAGCCGACGCCCGTCGCTCCATGACCGTCTCGATCAGTAGCCCGTCGCCGTCCCAGCGCAGCCGCAAATCCTGCAGCGCATTCCGCTTGCGCACCAGATTGCCGATACGATCGAATGCATAGTAGTAGCCGCCATGTTCGCCATCACGCACCCAGGTATCGGCTTCGGGCCCATCGGCTGCACCCGCTGAACCGTGCTCGCGGAGGTGTTCCAACTTCGTCACATCTTCGGGGTGGTGTTCGATGTATTCGGTCAGCTTCTCCTGCGCGATCATCGTTGCAATGCAGCCAACCACGGCCTTTGCGGCCTGGATGTACTCGCGCTTGTCCAGCATGAACCCGACATGAGGGTGCGGCAGGAAGACCGGCGGCGTACCGGGTGTGACCAGTACCGAATGAACGTCCACGCCAACAACCGGATCGAGATGCTTGACGGCCAGAAGTGCCACGGTTTCGCCCTCGCTCAGCGCCCGCTGCGCAGCGCAGCGACCTTCTCGCTCAACGCGTTGCGCCGCCGGTCCTTCGCGCCCAATTGCGACACCATCCATTCGACAACCATCGGCAGATTGCTGTTCGCCCGCAGCGGCTCATCGATCATCAACCCCGCATCGAGCGCATTGAACCCGGCCTCCAGCGCATGTTCGCGCTCCCCTGCGCGCTCCCAGCACACGGCGCTCATCCGCCACGCCTCGACCGTCATCAGCCCGTCCTTCGCCGCCGTGGTCGACGCCGCCGCACGCTCGTAGCAATAAGCCGAGTGCGCATAGTCCTTATGCGTCAGATGCACGCTCGCCTCGCCGAACAACCCGTTCGCCACGAGCTTGTGCCCCGCCGGATGCCCTGCCTCGACTGCGCGCATACCGCTGCTGGCGGCGCTCTGGTAAGCCGCGATCGCCTGTTCCCGATCGCGCCATTTCAGATACGCTGCCCCCGCAATCAGGTGCACGACGACGCATTGATCGAACCACTGCTCGCGCTCCGCGACCTTCAGCGCCGCTGCCCGCAGTTCCTCCAGCCGAGAAGGATTACCGCCTTCGATCATCTCGGTCAGCATCACGAAGTGCCGTCTGAATTCACCACTCGGCCCGCGCTCGCCCGATTCCGCCAGCAACTCGCGCGGCACGCTCGCCATCGAATACTTGCCGTGCACGACGCGCACCGCGGCCCGATGCCGTTGCATCAACGCAGCAAACGGCGCGATATCGATACGCGGCACGACGAAGCGCACGCGCTCGGCAAGCTGCGGCGCGACCGCCACGATCGACAGCAAATCGTCCATCCAGCGTACCCATGCCGCGTCATCCCGCACTTTCACCGGTTTCAGCACGAACACCATCGCCGGGAAAATATCCGGATGGTGTCGCATCAGGCTGTCGGTCACCGCGAACAGATACAGCAACGGATTCTTGCCATCGTCGTAAGGCGCTTGCCAGTCCGCACGCACGCCCTGCGCATTGGACGCCTCCCGCCGGCTGTCGTAGAACGCAATGAGCTCATCCGTCAGCGCCTTCGCATAACCCGATTCATTGACGAACGACGCCCGCATCGTCCTGACCGCGCACGACGTTTCATCCTGAACCTGGAAATACAGCCGCACGAGCTCCGCATCCGTCTCGTTGGTCTGCCAGATCATCAATCGCGCGTCCTGCTCTTTCGCGAAACTCATCCAGTCCGTATGCGCATCCATGAACCTGCGCTCCACCGGATTGGTCGGCTGCCAGTTCTGCATTCGTGCGGGCCTCCGTCACGGATTCAGTTTCAGGACGGCGCCTTCGACCGTGTGCTCCGCGGTCGCCGACGACGTCACGGTCTTGCCGTTCACGCTGTGCGTATTCGTGCCGGTCGAGGCGACGTTGACGCCCTGGATCGTGATCGTGCCGTCGCTTTTCATCACGATGCTGGACATCCCGCAGACGAGCGAAAGCTGGTCGCCGGCGTTGACGGTCACCTGATGCTGCACGTTCGTCGTATGGTTCGCCCCGACGTTGACGGTGTGTTCGCCGCCGACCGTGTGCGTATGGGCTTTCGCGATCGTCGAGGTCCGCGCGCCGATTTCTTCGGTATGCGTGGACGCGACCTGCGTCTTCATGTCCTGCGACGTTGTCTGGTACATCTGCCCGACGCTCAGCGTCTTGCCTTCGCCGATCGTTTCGGTCTTGGCATGCGTGACCGATTCCGTGTGGCTGCCGCCGATCGTTGCCTCGCGATCCGACGCAATCGTCACGGTCTCCTTCTTCCCGACCGTTCGCGTCCGGTTCCCCCCCACCCCATGCGTTTCATCCGCTCCAATCTGCGCGACCCGGCTCTGCCCGATATTCACCGTCTCGTTCTGCCCCACACTCCTCTGCCGGTTGTTCTTCACCTGCATCGTTTCGTCGTTCCCGACCGTATGCGTATGGTTGTTCCCGACGGAAAGTGAATGATCGAGCTCCGTCTCTGCATCGAAATTCCTTTCCGCGTGCATCCAGAGTTGTTCGGCGCCCTTCTTGTCCTCGAATCGAAACGCGTTGGCATGGTCAGTCGTTCCGCCCGGTGAAGATCTGGACAGCAACCCGCTCTGCGTCGCACTCCCCGGCAGCCCCCAGGGCGGCATCTTCTCGCCGTTGAACACTCGCCCCGTGACGATCGGCTCATCCGGATCGCCATTCAGAAAATCAACGACAACCTCATCACCCACACGCGGAACCTGCACGCCCCCGAACCCACCCCCAGCCCAGGGACTCGACACCCGCACCCAGCATGACGAATCCTGATTGCTTTGCCCATACCGGTCCCAGCGGAATTGCAGCTTCACGCGCCCATACTGGTCGGTCCAGATTTCCTCCCCCGGCGGCCCGACCACAGTGGCCGTCTGAGGCCCGTTGGTTCGCGGCCGCGGCGTATCACGCGGCGACCGGTAAGGCAGGCTCGACGGCTGCACGAGCATCATCGTCTGATGAACGACAGCCTCCGCACCCTGATCGCTCGCATACGCATTCTCCTGAAAGCGGTACTGGCATCGCACGATCAGGTACTCGCGGTTCTGGTCCGCACGCGGGCAATGTTCGAGCGTGAACAGATAACCTGGCGCGACACCGCGCACATCGGTATCGGCGTTCGCCCGTTCATGTTCGGCCTGCTGCTCCTCGAGCCGCACGCGGCTGTAATGCGCGCCTGGTGCATCGTCGCGATACCCACCCGGCCACTCGAACGACGCAAAACTGTCGTGATCATGCCCACGCGGATCGACCTTCTGCGACGAAAGATCCGCGCGCGGCTTCGTATAGTCGTAGTCGGTGGTCTGGTGCCGCCCGACGCTCACCTCCTGCGCGGGCAGCCAGCCGTCGATGTGCTCCTCGTCGGCGATCGCCGTACGGTCGCGCGCGATGTACGGAATCGTCTCGTAGCCGGGCAGCACGGTGTGCGACGACATCGCGTCGCCGAGCATCAGCGTGTGCGTGTCCTCCGCATGCCGGAACCAGAAGTAAATCCCTTCGAACTCCATCAGCCGCGACACGAACGCGGCATCGGTCTCGTTGTACTGCACGCAGTAGTCGCGCGGCACATACGACTCGGCGAGGTGGTTCTCGATCGGAAACCCATACGTCGACAGCACCTCCTGCACGATCTCGGGCACGGTCTTGTTCTGGAAGATCCGGCAATCGGAGCGGCGCGTCGCGAGCCACAGCCACGGTCGCACGATCAGCTCGTAGCCGTAGTACCGCTCGGCGCGCCGGCCGGAAAGCGATGCGCGCGCAACGATGCCGTTCAGGTAGCGGGTCGACAGGTCCTGCTGTTCGATCCGGACCGTCACGGGCTTGCCGAGCATGTCCTTCAGCGACAGGCTGTGGCTGTCGGCAAGCGCCTCGATCCGGAATTCGAACAGGCGGCCGAGTTCGTCGCTGCCGTCGAGCGTATGGAACTTGAGGTCGTCGCCGTGCGGGCTGTCGAGTGTGAATACGCGATTCAAGTCGTTTCCTCCTCGTCGAACCGGTACACGAATTCGCCGTCTGCGGCGCTCAGCTCGATCGACGACAACGTGCGGCCTTCGAGCGTGGCCTGCAGGATCGCGCGGCCGATGCGCGGCATCACGGTATGCGTGAGGATCGCGTCGACCATCCGGCCGCCGGATTCGATCGTCCGGCAGCGCTCGACGACCAGTGCGGTCGCCGCGTCGGTGCAGCGCAACGGGATGCCGTGGTGCGCGTCGATCCGCTGCTCGATCCGCCGCAACTGCAATGCGACGATTCGCGCGAGCGTCGCGTCGGTGAGCGGGTAGTACGGCACGACGGTCAACCGGCCGAGCAGCGCAGCGGGAAACACATCGAGCAGTGGCGCGCGCAGCGCATCGGCGAGCGTCTGCGTATCGGGCAGGCGCTCGGGATCGCGGCACAGCTGCATCACGCGATCGGCGCCGACGTTCGAGGTCAGCAAGATCACGGTATGCCGGAAATCGATGTCACGGCCTTCGCCGTCCTCCATCCAGCCCTTGTCGAACACCTGGAAGAAAATCTCGTGCACGTCGCGGTGCGCCTTCTCGATCTCGTCGAGCAGCACGACGCTGTACGGGCGGCGGCGCACGGCCTCGGTCAGCACCCCGCCCTGCCCGTAGCCGACATAACCGGGCGGCGCGCCCTTCAGCGTCGACACGGTATGCGCTTCCTGGAACTCGCTCATGTTGATCGTGATCGCGTTGTGTTCGCCGCCGTACAGCGTGTCGGCCAGTGCGAGCGCGGTCTCGGTCTTGCCGACGCCGGACGGCCCGCACAGCAGGAACACGCCATGCGGCTTCTTCGGATCGTCCAGCTTGGCGCGCGCGGTCTGGATGCGTTCGGCGATCAGCTCGACCGCGTGCTTCTGGCCGACGACGCGCTCGCCAAGCGTATCGGCCAGCCTCAGCACGGCCTGCGTTTCGTCGCGCACCATTCGTCCCAGCGGAATGCCGGTCCAGTCGGCCACGACGGCGGCTACCGCGTGCGTGTCGACGGCGGGCAGCACGAGTGGCGCATCGCCCTGCAGGTCGGCCAGCGCCTGCTGCGCGGCCGAGAGACGGATTTGCGCCGCAGTGCGTGCGTCGGCGTCGAGCGCATGCGACGGATCGTCGTCGAGCAGCAACGTGCGGGCATCGACGATCGCGGTCAATGCGTCGCGTTCGGTTTGCCAGCGCGTGTCGAGCCGGTCGAGTTCGGTTCGGGCGGCGGCAATGTCGTGCTCGATTGCATCGCGTCGTGCGGTGTCGCCGGTGCCGAGCGCGCATTCGCGTCCGATCCGCTCCTGTTCGACGCGCAGGCTGTCGATGCGGCGGCGCGCATCCTCGATCGGCGCGGGCACCGCGTGCTGGCTGACGGCGACGCGCGCGCAGGCCGTATCGAGCAGGCTGATCGCCTTGTCGGGCAACTGGCGGGCGGGAATGTAACGGTGCGACAGCGTGACGGCGGCCTGCAGCGCGTCGTCGAGCACGAGCACGCGGTGGTGGGCCTCGAGCTTCCCGGCGAGGCCGCGCAGCATCGTCAGCGCGGCCGCTTCTTCCGGTTCGTGCACGTGCACGAGCTGGAAGCGCCGCGTCAGCGGGGGGTCCTTTTCGATGTGCTGCTTGTACTCGGACCAGGTGGTCGCGCCGATCGTGCGCAGCAGGCCGCGGGCAAGCGCGGGCTTCAGCAGGTTCGCGGCGTCGCCGGTGCCGGCGGCCCCACCCGCGCCGACGAGCGTATGGACTTCGTCGATGAACAGGATCGCCGGCCGCTCGGCGGACATCGCTTCGTCGATCACGCCGCGCAACCGGCTCTCAAACTCGCCCTTCACGCTCGCGCCGGCCTGCAGCAGCCCGATGTCGAGCAGGTACAGCGCAACGTCCTGCAGCGCCGGCGGCACGTCGCCAGCGGCGATCCGCAGCGCGAAACCCTCCGCGACGGCCGTCTTGCCGACGCCGGCCTCGCCGACCAGCAGCGGATTGTTCTGCCGGCGTCGCAGCAGGATGTCGACGATCTGGCGAATCTCCGGATCGCGTCCGATCACCGGATCGATCTCGCCAGCCCGCGCGCGAGCGGTCAGGTCGACGGCGAAACGCGAGAGCGCGGAGCCGTCGGCGGCGGCGGTGGCCGCGCCGCGCATTGCCGTGTCGCCACCGCGCGCAGCCTGCCCGGCCGGCTGCGCCTCCGGCGAACCTTCGACGATCGACCCGAGCTCGTCGGCGAGCACGTCCGGCACGATGCGCTCGAATTCGCGCGTGATCGCCAGCAGCACGTTGCGCAACTGCGGCGTCTTCAGGATCGCGAGCAGCAGCACCGCGCCGCGAATGCGCGTCGCGTCGTACTTCAGCGTCGCGTACACCCATGCGCGCTCGACGGCGTCGTCGATATGCACGGACAGATCCGACACCGAGCCCGCGCCGCGCGGCAGCTTGTCGAGCGCGGCCACGAGCCCGCGGTCGATTGCGGCGTCATCGATCCCGAAGTGGCGCAGCACGCGCTGCAGGTCGCCGTCGGGCCGCTGCAGCATCTGCTTGAACCAGTGCGCAAGTTCGACGTACGGGTTGCCGCGCAGCCGGCAAAAGCCGGTCGCCTGCTCCAGCGTCTCGTAGAGAAACGGATTCAGTTTTCCGAACAGGTTGGCGCGGCCGATATCGGACATGACGGTTCCCGTTTAGGCGGTTTCGCGATGAAGGGGTGCGCCGCCGCGCCGCACGTCGTAGCGGACGACGAGGTCGCGCGCGGGGCCCGGTTCGAGCCGCTGCCCGAGCCATGCGGTGCGGCCGATGC
>NZ_JAAGPB010000227.1:0-13236 GCF_017104585.1 Burkholderia sp. Ac-20392 | reverse complement strand
CACGCGCGAAGCCGCAGCGACACTCGTGCGCGACGTGCTTGCACACGATGCCGCGACGCTGCTCGATGCCGATGCGCTGAACCTCGTCGCGACACATGCCGATCTCGCGACCGCCGTCGCCACCCGCGGTACCCGCGGCAATCCGTGCGTGCTGACGCCGCATCCGCTCGAAGCCGCCCGGCTGCTCGGCAGCGACACGGCGACGATCCAGCGCGACCGTGTCGCGGCCGCGCAGGCGCTTGCGGCGCGTTATGCGGCGAACGTCGTGCTGAAAGGCTCGGGCACAGTGATTGCGGCGCCCGACGGCCGCGTGACGATCAATCCGACCGGCAACGACGCGCTCGCCACGGGCGGCACCGGCGATGTGCTCGGCGGCCTGATCGGCGCGTTGCTCGCGCAGCGTGTCGCACCGTACGAAGCAGCGCTCGCGGGCGTCTACCTGCACGGTCTCGCGGCCGACACGCTGACCGCGCACGGCACCGGCCCGGCCGGACTCACGGCCGGCGAACTCGCGCCGATGGTGCGCACGCTGATCAATCGCCTTTTTTATGCGTCGCCGCGCGCCGACACATAACGCCGCTATACTGACTGCCCCGCCGCACGGCGGGCCCTCTCGTCCGCCGGCTTTCCGATCCCGATGAGCCGGCGCGGCATTCCTCCCGATTCACGCTTCACTCGAACCGCCATGACGCTGAAATCGCTCCCCGCCTGGACTGCCCTTCAATCCCACTTCGAACAGATCCGTCACGCCCGGCTGCGCGACTGGTTCGCGCCGGAAAACGACCACGCGCCGACCCGTGCGGAACGCTTCACGATTCCGGGCGGCGGTCTCGCGGCCGATTTCTCGAAGAACCGCATCAACGACGACACGCTGCGCCTGCTCGTGCAGCTCGCGCGCGACGCGGGCGTCGAAGCGCGCCGCGACGCGATGTTCGCGGGCGAGATCGTCAACCCGACCGAGGGCCGTGCCGCATTGCACACCGCGCTGCGCGCGACCGATCCGCAAGCGCCGTTCCACGCACAGATCAGCGCCGAGCGCGCGAAGATGGCGACCTTCGCGCGCGCCGTGCGCAGCGGCACGTGGACGGGCTACACCGGCAAGCGCATCCGCCACGTGATCAACATCGGCATCGGCGGCTCCGACCTCGGGCCGAAGATGGTCGTGCATGCGCTGCACCACGTCGCGACACCTGAAATCACCACGCATTTCGTGTCGAACGTGGACGGCGCCGATCTCGCGCGCGTGCTCGAACAGGTCGATCCCGAGGAAACGCTCGCGATCATCGTGTCGAAGACCTTCACGACGCTCGAGACGATGACGAACGCACGCTCGCTGCGCGACTGGTTCGTCGCGCGCGGCTGCCCCGAGGACGCACTCGCGAAGCACTTCGTCGGCGTGTCGGCGAACCCGGCCGAAGTCGTGAAGTTCGGCATCGCCGCCGACAACGTGTTCGAAATGTGGGATTGGGTCGGCGGCCGCTATTCGCTGTGGTCGGCAGTCGGCCTGTCGATCATGATCGCGATCGGCCCCGAGCAGTTCGACGAGCTGCTGGCCGGCGCGGACGACATGGACCGTCATTTCCGCGAAGCGCCGCTCGAGCGCAACCTGCCCGTGCTGCTCGGCCTGATCGGCATCTGGTACCGGAATTTCTTCGGTTCGCAGAGCTATCTCGTCGCGCCGTATTCGGAAGCGCTGCACTACTTGCCGTCGTACCTGCAGCAGCTCGAAATGGAGAGCAACGGCAAATCCGCGCGCCTGGACGGCACCTTCGTCGACTACCCGACGTCGGCCGTCACGTGGGGCGAGCCGGGCACCAACGGCCAGCATGCGTTCTTCCAGATGCTGCACCAGGGGCCGACGATCGTGCCGATCGACTTCATCGCGGTGCTGACGCCCGAGCATCCGCTCGCGAGCCATCATCCGAAGCTGCTGGCGAACTGCTTTGCGCAGAGCGAGGCACTGATGCTCGGCCGCACGCTCGACGAAGCGCGCAAGGTCGCCGGTCCGGGCAAGGAAGCGCTCGCGCCGCACCTGACGTTCCCGGGCAACCGCCCGACGACGACGCTGCTCGTCGATGCGCTGACGCCGCGCACGCTCGGCGCGCTGATCGCGCTGTACGAACACAAGGTGCTCGTGCAGGCAACGGTGTGGGACATCAATCCGTTCGACCAGTGGGGCGTCGAGCTCGGCAAGATTCTCGGCAAGGTAGTGGAAGCCGACCTGTCGTCCGAGTCGGTCGATCCGGCAAAGCACGACTCGTCGACCACCGCGCTGATCGAGCGCGCCCGCGCAGCGCTGAAGCGTTGAAGCGCTGACGCAACGGCGTCATGACGATGCCGGCCGCGCAGCCCTGCCTGCGCGGCCGGCCGAAAAAATCAGGCGCCGCGCCGCTCCGCATGCGGCTCGACGATGCGTCCAGCGTCGATCGTCACGGTCGTCGCACAGCGGCGCGCAAGTTCGACATCGTGCGTGACGAGCACGAGCGTGGCACCATGCGTGCGGTTCAGTTCGAACATCAGGTCGATGACCGCATGGCCCGTGGCTGCATCCAGGCTGCCGGTCGGCTCGTCGGCGAACAGGATCGCCGGGCGCGTGACGAATGCGCGCGCAAGCGCGACACGCTGCTGCTCGCCTCCGGACAATAGCTTCGGATAATGCGCGGTACGCTCGCCGAGACCAACCTGCACGAGCAGCGCCCGGGCACGATCGGCTGCCTCACGCGCACTGATGCCGCCCTGCAGCTCGAGCGGCAGCATCACGTTCTCGAGCGCCGTCAGGTGCGGCATCAACTGGAACGACTGGAACACGAACCCGACTGCGCCGTTGCGCAGCGCCGCGCGTGCATCCTCGTCGAGCTGGTCGAGCGCGCGGCCGAGCAGGCGAACCGTGCCGCTCGTCGCGCTGTCCAACCCTGCAAGCAGGCCGAGCAGCGTCGATTTACCCGACCCCGACGCGCCGACGATCGCGAGGCTGCTGCCTGGCTGCACGGCGAGCGTGATGCCGTCGAGGATCGTCAGCTCGCCCGTTGCATCGGCGACCCGCTTGCACACGTCATGGACTTCGATGATCGGATCGGTAATCTTGAACATGGACACGACATTTCGCTGGAAAAGACGCGCGGCGTTCGCCGCGCTGCTGGGCACCCTGCTGGCCGCCACCGTACCGGCACGCGCTGCGACGACGCCGGCCGCGACATCGGGCCAGCCCGTGATCGTCGTGCTCGGCGACAGCCTGTCGGCCGAATACGGGCTGCCACGCGACTCCGGCTGGGTGGCATTGCTGCGGCAACGACTCACGACCGAGCGAATCGATTATAGCGTCGCGAACGCCAGCGTCAGCGGCGACACCACGAGCGGCGGCCGTGCACGGCTGCCCGCCGTGCTGCAGCGGCTCAAGCCGTCGATCGTCGTCGTCGAGCTCGGGTCGAACGATGCGCTGCGCGGCGTGCCGCTCGCCACGACCGAGCAGAACCTGCGCGACATCATCGCCGGTGCACGACAGGCGCGGGCGAAGGTCGTGCTGGTCGGCATGTACGTGCCACCCAATTACGGCCCCGACTACACGCAGAAGTTCCACGCCGTCTATACGCGGCTGTCGAAGGATCTCGGCGTGCCGCTCGTGCCGTTCCTGCTGGCCGGCATCGAGAACAAGCCGGAGTTGTTCCAGGCCGACCAGATGCATCCCGCGCAGCAGGCACAGGGCATTCTGCTCGACAACGTCTGGCCGGCGCTGAAACCGCTGCTCGGCAAGCCGCGCGGCTGACGCCACCGCCCCCCCCCCGGAAAACAAAAAGCCCCGCATGAAGCGGGGCTTTTTTTGTTGCGTGCGAAACGACGCTCAGTTGTCGCCGTCCTGCGACTGGCCGGCCGTCGAGCCGTACAGCTTCACCTTCGAGCGATCGCGCAGCGCGGCGAGATACGCTTCGCCTTCGCTTTGCGCGTCGACCTGCGCCATCTGCTGCTGCGCGGCCGCCAGTTGCTGCGGATCGACCGCCGAACCCGGGATCACCGCGTTCACGCGGTAGATCGCGTAGCCGTCCGCGCCGAGATCGACACCGACGTAAGCCGGCAGCGTCTTCGCGTCGACCTTGTACACGGCGCTCAGTGCAGCCGGCGTCAGGCCCTGCGACTGCGTGCGCGAGACCTTCTGCGCGACCGCGAACCCGTCCGTCGACTTCGACTTCTGCAGTTCGGCGAGCTTCGCCGCGCCATCCTTCTTCGCGAGTTCCGCAGCCTGCTCGGCGACGACCTTCTGGCGTACGACGTCCTTGATCGCGTCGAGTGCGGGCACGGCAGCCGGCTTGTAGTCGGTCACGCGCGCGGAGATCAGCGTGTTGTTGCCGACGTCGATCGCCTGCGTGTTGTTCTGGCTCTTCACCGAGTCGTTCGCGAACACGGCGGCCAGGAACTTCGGATTGTTCAGCGGGCTCGTCGGCGGCAGCTGCGGATTCGGCGTCGGCGTGACGGTGGCCGTCTGGATCGTCAGCTTGTACTTGTCCGCGGCCGGCTGCAGCGTCTTCGCCTTTTCGTAGACGGTGGACGTGAAGCCTTCTGCGTTGTCCGTGAACGCCTTCGATGCGTACTGCTGCTTCAGGTCGACTGCGATCTGATCCTTCACGTCGGCGAACGGCTTGACGGCGGCCGGCTTCACTTCCGTTGCCTTCAGGATGTGGAAGCCCAGATCCGACTGCACGACACCGCTCACGTCGCCCTGCTTGAGTGCGAACGCGGCATCGTCGAACGCCTTGCCGCCCGCCGTCGAGCCACGCGTGATGAAACCGAGGTCGCCGCCCTTCGCAGCCGACGGCGCGTCCTGCGAGCCCTTCTGCGCGATCTGCGCGAACTGGTCCGGGTGTGCCTTCACGTCGGCCAGCAGCTGCTCGGCCTTCGTCTTCGCTGCCGCCTTGTCGGCCGCGCTTGCGCTGCCCGGCGCGGCGATGAAGATGTGGCTCACGCGAACCTGCGCTTCGGTACGGAAGTGCGTCGGGTTGTCGTCGTAGAACTTCTTGATGTCCGCATCGGTCGGCTGCGCGCTCGCGGCCGCTGCGGCCGGCGAATAGACCAGGTACTGGATCGTCGCGGTTTCCGGCGTCGCGAAGCTCTGCTTGTGCGCTTCATAGTACGCGGCGAGCTGCGCATCGGTCGGCTGGACCTTCGCCGCGAAGTCGCTCGTCTTCAGCACGAGCGCCTGCACTTCGCGCTGCTGCGCGGCGAGTTCGGACAGGCGTTGCGCGAGGCTCTTCGGCGTGAATGCACTCGACACGATGCTGGCCGGAATCTGTTGCAGCGAGAGGCTGTAGCGCACGCGCTCCTGATACTGCTCGGGCGTCATCCCCTGGAACGACAGCAGTTGCGCATAGCGCTCGACGTCGATCGAACCGTCGGGCTTCTTCAGCGACGCGATCATCGGGTCGCTCATCAGCGCGTCGCGCACGGCGTTGTCGGATGCGGTCAGGTGCAGACGTTGGGTCTCGTCGGCCAGCACGCGTTGCTGGATCAGGCCGTCGAGCACCTGCTTGCGGTGCTCGGGCGTATCGAACATCTTGATGTCGAACTGCCCGCCGAGCGCCTGACGCGCCTGGTCGATCTGCTGGCGGAACGCGCCGTCGAACTCGACCCGCGTGATCTTGTGCCCGTTGACTGCCGCGACGTTCGCGCTATCGTCGAAGAAGCCGCGGAAGCCTTGGATCCCGACGAAACCCAGCCCCGGCAACACGATCAGGAGCAGGAGCGCCATCATCAGGCGCTGGTGATTACGGAAGAAATCGAGCATGCGTGACGGGAAAATTGGACAAAACGACCGATATTACAACATACGGGGTGGGACGGGAGAAAAGCAGACGTACTGCGGGCGAGTACGACGCGACAACCAGGCGCACAAAACAAAAATGCCCGCGTTGCGCAGGCATTTTCGCGTGAGCGGCGAAGCGGACGGGACTCGCCTGCATCCTGCAGACCACGCAACCGGCTCCCTTCACTCGGCCGCTACGCGCCCGAAACGTTTCCCAATCGGAACCGAAAATAAAAAAGCCCGCACAAGGCGGGCTTCTTCATTTTTTGGCGGAGCGGACGGGACTCGAACCCGCGACCCCCGGCGTGACAGGCCGGTATTCTAACCGACTGAACTACCGCTCCTTGGTCTGGCTGAATCAGGAAACTGGTGGGTGCTGAGGGGTTCGAACCCCCGACCTACGCCTTGTAAGGGCGCCGCTCTACCAGCTGAGCTAAGCACCCGTTTCCGATTCGTTCTGGCTGCGATCTGCGTTTCGGCATCAACAACCAGCGAGCCCGCAAGTTTAATTCATCCCCGATCATTTTGCAAAGCCCTGACGTGAATTTTTTTAACACTCGCGCGCATGATTTCAATACGCATAAAAAAACCCGCGGCCATGCCGCGGGTTTCGTGAACAACCGTCAGGAAGGACGGTGTCCCGATGCTTAGTGCTTGACGAATTCCGTCGAGCCGGCATCCTTCGCTGCGTCAGCAACCGGTGCCGCCGCCTTCGCCTCTTCTTCCGGCGGCAGCGGGGTCGGCGAACGCTCGAGCGCGAGTTCCAGCACCTTGTCGATCCAGCGGACCGGCACGATCTCGATCGCGTTCTTCACGTTGTCCGGAATCTCGGCGAGATCCTTCACGTTCTCTTCCGGAATCAGCACGAGCTTGATGCCACCGCGATGTGCTGCGAGCAGCTTCTCCTTCAGGCCACCGATCGGCAGGACTTCACCACGCAGCGTGATTTCGCCCGTCATCGCGACATCGGCACGCACGGGGATACCCGTCAGCACCGATACCAGCGCGGTCGTCATCGCACCACCGGCGGACGGACCGTCCTTCGGCGTCGCACCTTCCGGCACGTGGATGTGGATGTCCTGCTTCTCGAACGCTTCGTCCTTGATGCCGAGACGACGCGAACGCGAGCGCACGACCGAACGTGCCGCCTCGACCGACTCCTTCATCACGTCGCCGAGCGAACCCGTACGGATCACGTTGCCCTTGCCCGGCATCACCGCGGCTTCGATCGTCAGCAGATCGCCACCGACTTCCGTCCACGCGAGGCCCGTCACCTGACCGACCTGGTTTTCCTTCGCCGCGAGGCCGAAGTCGTACTTGCGTACGCCGAGGAACGTATCGAGGTTTTCGCCGTCGACCTTGATCGCGCCCGATGCCTTCTTCAGCAGCAGCATCTTCACGACCTTGCGGCAGATCTTCGACACTTCCCGCTCGAGCGAACGCACACCGGCTTCGCGCGTGTAGTAGCGGATGATGTCGCGGATCGCCTGCTCGGTGACCTCGATCTCGCCTTCCTTCAGCCCGTTGTTCTTCTTCTGCTTCGGCAGCAGGTAACGCTGGGCGATGCTGACCTTCTCGTCTTCCGTGTAACCCGACAGACGGATCACTTCCATTCGGTCGAGCAGCGGCGGCGGGATGTTCAGCGAGTTCGACGTCGCGACGAACATCACGTCCGACAGATCGAAGTCGACTTCGATGTAGTGGTCGGCGAACGTGTGGTTCTGTTCCGGATCGAGCACTTCGAGCAGCGCCGACGACGGATCGCCGCGGAAATCCATGCCCATCTTGTCGACTTCGTCGAGCAGGAAGAGCGGATTGCGCACGCCGACCTTCGTGAGGCTCTGCAGGATCTTGCCCGGCATCGAACCGATGTACGTCCGGCGGTGGCCGCGGATCTCGGCTTCGTCACGCACGCCGCCGAGCGCCATCCGGACGAACTTGCGGTTCGTCGCGCGGGCGATCGACTGGCCGAGCGAGGTCTTGCCGACGCCCGGGGGCCCGACGAGGCACAGGATCGGTGCCTTGACCTTGTCGACGCGCTGTTGCACCGCGAGATACTCGAGGATCCGTTCCTTCACCTTCTCGAGGCCAAAGTGATCCTCGTCGAGCACCTGCTCGGCATTCGACAGGTCGTTGTTGACCTTGCTCTTCTTGCGCCACGGCAGGCCGATCAGCGTGTCGATGTAGTTGCGCACGACGGTGGCTTCCGCCGACATCGGCGACATCAGCTTCAGCTTCTTCAGCTCGGCGTCGGCCTTCTTCTTCGCTTCCTTCGGCATGCGCGCGGCGTTGATGCGCTTCTCGAGTTCCTCGAGATCGGCGCCCTCTTCGCCTTCGCCCAGCTCCTTCTGGATCGCCTTGACCTGTTCGTTCAGGTAGTACTCGCGCTGGCTCTTTTCCATCTGGCGCTTCACGCGCCCGCGGATGCGCTTTTCGACCTGCAGGATGTCGATCTCGGCTTCGAGCTGCGCGAGCAGGTGCTCGAGGCGCTCGATGACCGGGAACATCTCGAGGATGTGCTGCTTCTGGTCGAGCTTCAGCGGCAGGCGCTCGGCGATCATATCGGCGAGGCGGCCTGCTTCGTCGATGCCCGACAGCGACGTGAGGATCTCCGGCGGGATCTTCTTGTTCAGCTTCACGTACTGGTCGAACTGCGACACGATCGCGCGGCGCAGCGCTTCCGTTTCAGCGCTGTCGGCGTGATCGGGCTCGAGCGGCATCACTTCGCAGGAGAATTGCGTTTCCTGCTCTTCGATCGACAACGCCTTCGCGCGCTGCAGGCCCTCGACGAGCACCTTCACGGTGCCGTCCGGCAGCTTCAGCATCTGCAGGATGTTGGCGATACAGCCGACCTCGTACATGTCCTTTTCGGTCGGTTCGTCCTTGGCCGCGGTTTTCTGGGCGACGAGCATGATGTGCTTGCCGCCTTCCATCGCTGCTTCGAGGGCCTTGATCGATTTCGGCCGGCCCACGAAGAGCGGAATCACCATGTGCGGGAAAACGACGACATCCCGCAGCGGCAGCAGCGGGAGCGTGATGCGTTCCGGCGGGAGAAGTTGGGTGCCTGACATTTCATTTCCCCATGAGTGGAATCAATTGTTCGGTAATTGAGGCCGCCACAACGAATTGCAAGCCTTCAAGTGCGGGAAATATTCGGTAAGAAAGTAACCACCGCGTGTCGAGTCAGAGTTACCCACAAGATAAACGAAAAAAAGCCGCCCACGGTCTCATGAACGGCCTTTTTCGCAGAACATCGTCGGCAAGCCGGTCAGTTCGAACCCGCCACCTTCGGCGTGTCCTCGTAGATCAGCAAAGGCTTGCCGTCGCCATCGATGACGTTCTCGTCGATGATGACTTTGCTGACCCCTTTCATCGTCGGCAGTTCGTACATCACGTCGAGCAATGCCTGTTCGATGATCGAACGCAAACCGCGCGCGCCGGTCTTGCGGCGGATCGCCTTGCGGGCGACTGCCTGCAGTGCGCCCGGCCGGATCTCCAGCTCGACGCGCTCCATCGCGAACAGCTTGTGATACTGCTTGACGAGCGCGTTCTTCGGCTCGACGAGGATCTTCATCAGCGCGGCTTCATCGAGCTTGCCGAGCGTCGCGACCACCGGCAGGCGGCCGATCAATTCGGGGATCAGACCGAATTTGATCAGGTCTTCCGGTTCCGTTTCGCGCAGCACTTCGCCCGCGTCGCGTTCCTGCTTGCTCTTGACCGTCGCGCCGAAGCCGATACCGGTTTTCTCGGTACGGTCGGTGATCACCTTTTCGAGGCCGTCGAATGCACCGCCGCAGATGAACAGGATGTTGGTCGTGTCGACCTGGATGAAATCCTGGTTCGGGTGCTTGCGGCCACCCTGCGGCGGCACCGACGCCATCGTGCCCTCGACGAGCTTCAGCAGCGCCTGCTGGACACCCTCGCCCGACACGTCGCGCGTGATCGACGGGTTGTCCGACTTGCGGCTGATCTTGTCGATTTCGTCGATGTAGACGATCCCGCGCTGGGCCTTGTCGACCTCGTAGTTGCAGTTCTGCAACAGCTTCTGGATGATGTTCTCGACGTCCTCGCCGACGTAGCCGGCTTCGGTCAGCGTCGTCGCATCGGCGATCACGAACGGCACGTTGAGCAACCGCGCGAGCGTCTGCGCGAGCAGCGTCTTGCCGGAGCCCGTCGGGCCGATCAGCAGGATGTTGCTCTTCGACAGCTCGACGTCGTCCTTCTTGTCGAGATGCTTCAGGCGCTTGTAGTGGTTGTACACGGCCACCGCGAGGATCTTCTTCGCGCGCTCCTGGCCGATCACGTACTGATCGAGGATGTCGCGAATTTCCTGCGGGCTCGGGAGATCCGACCGGGACAGGCTGGCCTCGACGCCGGCGGCAGCCGCCTCGTCGCGAATGATTTCGTTGCAGAGGTCGATGCACTCATCGCAGATGAACACCGACGGGCCCGCGATGAGTTTTTTCACCTCATGCTGGCTTTTCCCGCAAAACGAGCAATACAACAGCTTCTCGCTGTTCGAACCTTTTTTGTCCGCCATGAATGTAGAGCCTCCGGACAGGTAAATGACATGATACGCCGAATGCTCCGAGCGCCGCGCCTAGGGCGCGACCGGAGCCGGCTGGATGCGCTTGCCGCAGATGCTCAGGGCGTTCGGGACGTCGCAGGGGCGCCGCACGAATCGGGGCGGCACCCCACTTAAGCTCACGGGCGCTTCAGCAGCACCTGATCGATCAGCCCGTACGCCTTCGCATCCTCGCTCGACATGAAGTTATCACGGTCGGTGTCACGCGCGATGCGCTCGACGTCCTGGCCCGTGTGCTGCGCGAGCAACTGGTTCAGCCGCTCCTTCAGGTAGAGGATTTCGCGTGCCTGGATCTCGATGTCGGATGCCTGGCCGCGCGCGCCGCCGAGCGGCTGGTGAATCATCACGCGCGAGTTCGGCAGCGCGAAACGCTTGCCCTTCGCACCCGACGCGAGCAGGAACGCACCCATGCTGGCCGCGAGGCCCATGCACAGCGTCGACACGTCCGGCTTGATGAACTGCATCGTGTCGTAGATCGCCATGCCGGCCGACACCGACCCGCCCGGGCTGTTGATGTACAGGCTGATGTCCTTGTCGGGATTCTCGCTCTCGAGGAACAGCAGCTGCGCAACCACGAGGTTGGCGGTCTGGTCGTTCACTTCGCCGACCATGAACACCAGGCGCTCCTTCAGGAGACGCGAGTAGATATCGTACGAACGCTCGCCGCGGCCGCTCGTTTCGACGACGATCGGCACCAGCCCCAGCGCTTGCGCCTCGAAACCCTGCGGCGCGTTCGAAGCAAGCATGTCCAGCAATTCAGCGCGAGTGATCATTCAATGAACCTTGTTCGAATGGAAAATTGAACGGAAGGAAGCCGCCCGCTCAATCGCCATATTAATGGCAACCGTGCGCTTGACGTAAAAACGGCGTGCGGGCCGTCGCTCCGACAGCCGGCACGCCGCTAGAGCAACACTTACGCTTGCGCCGATGCGCTCGCGAGTGCTTCGAAGCTCACTTCCTTGTCCGTCACCTTCGCCTTGCCCAGCACGAAATCGACGACGTTGCTTTCAACGACGAACGCTTCCATCTCGGCGAGGCGCTGCTGGTTCGAATAATACCAGCGGACCACTTCCTTCGGGTCTTCGTAGCTCTTGGCGAACTCGTCGACTTCCGCGCGGATCTGTTCCGGCTTCGCTTCGAGGCCGTTCGACTTCACGAGCTCGGCCAGCACGAGGCCCAGCTTCACGCGGCGTTCCGCCTGCTCGGTGAACATCTCGGCCGGGATCGGTGCGTCCTTCGCGTTCGGCACGCCGCGCTGCGCCAGATCCTGGCGAGCCATTTCGACGAGGCGTTGCTGATCCTGCTCGATCAGCGCCTTCGGCACGTCGAGTTCGGAGATCTTCAGCAGCGCGTCCATCACCTGGTTCTTGACGATCGACTGCGTGCGGCGCTTCGCTTCACGCTCGAGGTTTTCCTTGATCTCGCCGCGCATCTTCGTGAGATCGCCGTCTTCGATGCCGAGCGACTTCGCGAATTCACCGTCGATTTCCGGCAGGTGCGGCCACTCGATCTTCTTCATCGTGACCGTGAATTGCGCCGTCTTACCCGCGACGTCCTTGCCGTGGTAATCCTCCGGGAACGCCAGGTCGAACGTGCGCGATTCGCCGTCCTTCAGGCCCAGCGCTGCCGTTTCGAATTCCGGCAGCATGCGGCCTTCGCCGAGCACGAACGGGAAATCTTCAGCCGTGCCGCCCTGGAACGCGACGTCGTCGATCTTGCCGACGAAGTCGACCGTCACGCGGTCGCCGTTCTTCGCTGCGGTGTCCGCGCCGCCGTCGCCGTGCTCGCCGGCTTCGCCACGTGCGTGGAAGTGCACGCGCTGCTTGCGCAGGATGTCCAGCGTGCGGTCGATTTCGGCGTCGCCGATCGACGTCGTCGAGCGCTCGACTTCAGCCGTCGCCAGATCGCCGATCTTGACTTCCGGATACACCTCGAACGTCGCGTCGAATGCGTATGCACCTTCAGCCTGCTCCTGCTTCGGCTCGAAGCTCGGCTGGCCAGCGACGCGCAGGTTTTCCGCGCGGCTGATCGTGAAGAATTCCTGGCCGATCTTGTCGCTCAGCACTTCTGCCTCGACCTGGCCCGCATACTGTTGCGCGACCATCTTCACCGGCACCTTGCCCGGGCGGAAACCCGGCATGCGCACGGTCTTCGCGAGTTTCTGGATACGGGCGTCGATTTCCTTCTGCACGGTGTCTTTCGGCAGGGAAATCGTCACGCGGCGTTCAAGCTTGCCGAGGTTCTCAACAACGTTAGCCATGGCTTCAATCGTCCTAAAATTATTCGAGCGAATCGGGTTTTCCTTGCCGTGCCTGCCTGCGGCGGGATGTGCATCACATCCACTCGCCGCGCCGGAGCGCCACGCCATCCCTGCACGCGCCGGATGGCTAGCGCAAGCGGCTCGGAGCACGGCTTTGGCCGGAAGAATCGACTATTCTAGCAAACAATTTTCATCACACCGCCAGATCGGCGCGATGCACATGCGTCTGCGCCGCGTCAACGGCCCTTTGCACGGCAATGCAAGCGGATCGCCGCTATGCCGAACGCCGTATCCACCACGGGCCCGCCATCCTGTAAGCTCCGATTGAGGGGTCGTCGCCGTCGCGGCCCCAATATTCTTCACACCAATCACGCCTTCCGGAGACACCATGCCGCAACACCCGTCCGCGCCTGTCGTCGTCATCGCGCCCGATTCGTTCAAAGGCTCGCTTTCCGCCGAGCAGGTCGCGGACGCGATCGCCACCGGCATCCGCCGCGCCCGGCCCGACGCTGTCGTGCGCTGCTGCCCGATGGCCGACGGCGGCGAAGGCACGCTCGACGCGATGCTGGCTGGCGGGGGCACACGGCGCGCGCTGCGGGA
>NZ_JAAGPB010000226.1:0-13355 GCF_017104585.1 Burkholderia sp. Ac-20392 | reverse complement strand
AGGACATGCGCACGAAGAACCAGGAACTGTCGGCGATCGTCGCGCACGTGTCGATCGTGTCGCTGAACGCGTCGATCGAGGCCGCACGCGCCGGCACGGCCGGGCGCGGCTTCTCGATCGTCGCGAGCGAGGTGCGCGGGCTGGCCGCGCGCTCGCAGCAACTGTCGAACAGCTATCGCGACAGCCTGAACCGCAACGATCTCGTGACGGCCGCGACGTTCCAGGACATTCAGGCCGGCGGCAAGATGATCACGGCCGCGCTCGCGACCGTCGAGACGCTGGCCGGGCAACTGCACGCGCGGATCGAAGGAGGCGCGGCGTGATCAGCGCGCAGGCGAAGGCCGGCTTCGAGCGGATTTTCTTCGACGCGGCGCGTACGCGGCTCGCGTCCGGCGGCGCGTGCGACATCCGGCCGTCCGCCGGCCCCGCACACGACGGGCACGATCACGCGCCCGCGAAGTCGCGCACGAAGCCGAAGGTGCCCGAGCACGTCGCGGTGCTGACGATCTCGGCGCTGCATTTCCGCCTGCTGCTGGCGCTGCGCTTCAGCGATGACGATGCGACGCGCCGCCATTTCGCCGGCGCGACGGCGGGCACGAGCAGCCAGCGGCCGCTGCCCGAAGCATTCATGGAAGTCGCGAACCTGTGCTGCGGCGCGATCAACCAGGCGCTGACCGTGCCGTTTCCCGACCTCGGGATGTCGACGCCGTATCTGCTGAGCGGATCGAGCATCGACTACCTGCCCGCACTTTCGCCGGATCACGTGGCGGCCTACGACCTGACGCTCGACGGCGACGTGCGGGTCGGCGCGACGTTGTGCGTATGCGCGAACGCGCCGGTCGATTTCCATGTGCCTGCAACGGCCACGGTGGATACCGGCGGCGAGCTCGAACTGTTCTGACCGACCCCGACCGACCATTAGGAACCCTTGAGATGACCCTGGACAAACCCGTCAGCAAGGTGCTCGTGCTCGATGACAGCCGCGCGCACGCCGACGCGATCAAGCGTTTCTGCGACGAGCACAACCTGGTCGGCCTGACCGTACGGCGCAACCGGCTGCTGAAGGTGCTGCGCTCGAACATCGACCTCGGTGCGATCCTGCTGGCCGAGGACTACGGCGGCTCGCCGGCCGAGAGCGCGATCATCGCGACGCAGATCGATGCGCTGCGCCCCGAGCTGCCGATCATCCTGCGCCGCGAGTCGCTCGCATCGCGCGACGGGCTGCCGGAGGCGCTCGCGCGCGTCGCATGCGCGGCCTACGTCGCAGACGACATGACGCCGCTCAAGCGCGCGATCGACGAATACCTGTTCGGCCGCGACTATCCGAACGCACTCGTGCGCGGCATCTCGGAGATCACGGAAGCGCGCATCGACAGCCTGTTCCCGGGCATGACGATCGAGCACGAAACGCCGTGCATCGTGCGCGACCAGATCATCTTCGGCGAAGTGTTCAGCCTGATCGCGCTCGAAAGCGCGTGGTGCCGCGGCTACATGCTGCTGCAGACGAGCGAGCAGCCGCTGCTCGAGATGCTCGGCGGCAACCGCGACGACGGCCGCGCACCGGATTTCCGCGACGTGAACAGCGTGCTCGGCGAACTCACCAACCTCGTGTGGGGCGCGTTCAAGAACCGCTATCTCGGCGACGCCGAGGCGCTGGCGCGCCATCCGGTGCAGGTGCCGCTCGTCGTCAATCACAAGCAGAAGTTCATCTCGTTCGGCGGCGACTGCCCGCAGCTCTGCTTCAAGTACCGGATGACCGATCCGGCATCGGGGCGCTCCGTCTGTCTCGACCAGCGCTTCGTGTTCAGCCTGAGCTGGTCGCCGGAGGATTTCCGCGAATCGGTGCAGGACGTGGGGCCGATGGTCGAATCGGGCGAACTCGAACTGTTTTGAATAGTGAAGTCAGCAACAAGGAAAGGAAGGGGAATACGACATGGCAAAGATTCTGGTGGTCGACGATTCGGGCACGGTGCGCGACGAAGTCGCGGGTTTCCTGCGCAATCACGGGCTGGACGTCGCGACGGCCGTCGACGGCAAGGACGGCCTCGCGAAGCTCAAGGCGACGCCCGGCGTGCGCCTCGTGATCAGCGACGTGAACATGCCGAACATGGACGGCCTGACGATGGTCGAGAAGATCCGCGGCGAACTGGCGAACTCGACGGTCAACGTCGTGATGCTGACGACCGAAAGCAGCCCGGCAATGAAGGAACGCGGCAAGGCCGCCGGTGTGAAGGGCTGGATCGTGAAGCCGTTCAAGGGCGACGCGGTGCTCGACGCACTGAAGAAGCTCGCGGGCTGACGCACATCGCACTCGGGCCGCAGCGCGCCCGCTGCCGCCCACGCATTCAGTGCTGCGGTTCGGGTTGCGCGGTCGCCGCGTCGCCGGTCGCGGCCGGCACGCGTGGCGCGGGCGTCTGCCATTGCACGACGATCATCCCCGCGAAGATCAGCGCGACGCCTGCGATGCGGCCGGGTGTCGCGAGCCGCTGCGCGAGCCCCATCAGCCCGTAGTGGTCGATCAGCAGCGACGCGAGCGTTTGCCCGGCGACGACGCAGACGATGAAGGTCGTCGCGCCGAGCCGCGGCGTGAGGATCAGCGCGAGCGTGATGTAGATCACGCCCGCGAGGCCGCCGAGCCACGTCCATAGCGGGCGCTGCAGCGCGTCGCCGATCAGCGGTGCGTTCGCACGCGTGGCCAGCAGCACGGGCAGCACCACGAGCAGGCTGACCGTCAGCGACGCGACGCTCGCCCACAGCGGGTGGCCGAGCGCACGCCCGAGCGCGGCATTGCTGCCGCCTTGCAGCGGCACGAGCGCGCCGGCGACGAAAGCCGCGACGGCGAGCGGAAGGGTGGCGAAGGAAAGGGAAGTCGTCATCTTGGTCGGTCGCGAAAGGAATTTGAAATGATTGTTATCCATTAAGATGGCGAATGGAAATTCGTTCTTCGGATGCTTAATATTCATTTCATGAATAATCTGGCCCGCATCGACCTGAACCTGCTCGTGACGCTGCATGCGCTGCTGAGCGAAAAACACATCTCGCGTACCGCCGTCCGGCTGCATCGCAGCCAGCCGGCCGTGAGCCATGCGCTCGCGCGGCTGCGCGAAATCTTCGGCGATCCGTTGCTCGTGCGGCGCGCGGGCCGGCTCGAGCTGACTGCGCGCGCGAACGAACTGGTTGAACCGCTGAACGACGTCCTTGGCCGGCTCGGTGCGCTGATCGAACCGCCGGCGTTCGATCCGTCCGCGGCCACGCGCGTGTTTCGCATCGCGATGTCCGACTACGGCGCGCGGATCGTGCTGCCGGCGCTCGTGAAGACGCTGCGCGCCGACGCGCCGGGCATCGAGCTGATCGTGTCGCAGGCCACCCGCGAAGCGATGCGGATGCAGCTGATGGACGGCGAGGTCGATCTCGCGCTCGGCGTGCTGCCGGCGGTGCAGCGCGACCTGCATGCGCAACCGCTGTTCGTCGAATCGTTCGCGTGCGTGGCTGATGCGAGCCGGCTGCCGCGCCGTGGCGAACTCGCGCTCGACGCGTGGCTCGCACGGCCGCATGCGCTCGTCGCGATGCGCGACGGGATGGACAACGAGGTCGATCGCGCACTCGCGCGGCTAAGACGCGAACGGCACATCGCGGTGATCCTGCCGTTCTGGGGCGTCGCGAACGACCTGATCGCGGGCACCGACCTCGTGCTGACCGTCGCGCGCCGCAACCTCGACCGCGTGCGCGACGACGCGCGGCTGCGCGTGTTCGAGCCGCCGTTCCCGATCGATTCGTTCGAGTTCGCGCAGCACTGGCACGCGCGCCGGCACGGCGACGCCGCGCACATCTGGCTGCGGCAGACGATCGCGCGCGTCGCGAGCGGCGGGTACTGAGGAGGCGCGCCGGGTAACGACGGATGGATTGATCCGGAGTCGGGTGCCGGCTGATGCCGCCGGATCCATCGCAGCGCTGGAAGACCGATGCCAGCCGTCATGCTCGGTGCGGACAGCGAGGGGCGATGAATATTTTCATCCCGGCTCGTGATTACGGTCCGGACGTCTCGACCGAGTTCGGGCGATTGGTTGTCGAAAAAATGTATCGAGCGAACTGCCATGCACCGTCCTTGGCGCGATGGAGGATGAAGATTTCCTGGTTGCCTTCGGCGCTTTGCCGATGGTTGCTCAGCACCGTCTGGGTGCCGCTGGAACGGGTTCTGGCGAACGCCCAGTCGTTCGAGAGCGGCTTGATCTCGTCGATCTTGAACGTGACGTTCAGTTTGATCGTCCTGAAGATTGTTTCGTACGCTTTTCGCACGTTGTCCTTGCCGATCACCGTCGGAAAGTTCTGCGGCATGAAAACCGCGTCGTCGGCATAGAGTTTCATCACTTCGTCCGTATTCGACGAATTGAGCGCCTTCTCGTATCGATCGAGCTGACCGGCAATCGCTTCGGTCGCCACGCGATTGCTGTCGGGCTGGGCCGCCGACACGGCCGCCGGCAAGATGGCAAGCGCGGCAACCGATGCGCTGAGGAATGTGTGCATGGGAATCTCCGGACGGGATAGCGCATAAGGAAATGGACGGCGCGGATCACGGCAGGCGATCCGTGCCGTCCGACGATCACACCAGGACGACGAGCTTGCCGAGCGCGCGGTTGCTTTCGATCAATTCGTGCGCTTGTCGAACCTCGTCGAATGCGAAGGTACGTTCGAGCAATGACGGAATCTGCTTGTTGGCAACGCCGTCCACGATCATTCGCAGCGGTGCGTCGCCCAGCGGCAACGAGGGCGTGCCGAACAACTGGCTCGGGAAGAAACTCAGCTTGACCGCGGGCGGCAGGTCGGTCATCAGGTTCAAATGCTCGATCACCGGCGGCCCGCCGAGCAACCCGACGACGGCGACGGCGCCAAACGGCCGCAAGGTATTCGCGGTGTCGCGCAGCGTCGCCGCGCCGACGACCTCGAGCGCTGCATCGATGCCGTTGGGGAAGAGGCGCCGCACATCGTCTGCGATCTCACCGCCGTCGACGATCACGTCGTCCGCGCCGGCCAGGAAGAGGCGATTTTCGTTCCTGGCCGAGCGCGTCGTTGCGATGACATGGAGGCCCGACGCCTTCGCATACGTAATCGCGGCGAGGCCGACCGTGGACGTCGCGCCGCGCACCAGCAGCGTCTGGCCCGCTTCGATGCCGAGGCTCTTGTTCAGTGCGCCCCAGATCGTCAGGTAGGCCTGCGGCAACGCCGCGAGTTCTTCCCACGACAACGTGGTGCCGTCGAGATCGATCACGTTGGTGCGCAATACCGTGACCTCCTCGGCATAGCTGCCCTGACGCGTGAACTGCAATCCACCCATCGACGTTGCGACGCGCTGACCGATCCGGAACGTGCCGGACGGGTCTTCGACGACTTCGCCGACCGCCTCGATACCCGGCACGCGGGGGCCGTCGATCGGGCCCATCTTGCCCGCACGCAGATACGTTTCGGCACGGTTGAGGCCGAACGCGCGCACACGGATGCGGACTTCATCGGCCTTCGGCGCGATTGACGGGATATCGCGGATTTGCAGGACTTCGGGGCCGCCGGCCTGCTCGATGACATAGGCTTTCATGGTGTTTCCTTGTCGAATGTGAATGCTGGGGGATGCCATGCCGGCGCACGTCGATATGACGCCGGCATCGGCTTTCGGTGTCGTGTTAGGCGAATGACAGGACGTCGGACGTCGATTTGCGCGGCTTCTGCGGCCAGTTGCCGGGCGCGGCATGGCCGACGGTCACGAGCATGACCGGCACGTCGGTGGGTTGCAGGTGGAATGCAGCGGCGACACCGGATGGATCGAAGCCGATCATCGGCCCCGACGCGAGCCCGCGATCCTGCGCGGCCAGCATCAGTGTCATGGCGGCGAGCGATGCCGAGCGGATGGCCTCGTCGCGCTGAAATGCGGGGTTGTCGCCATACATGCTGTTCGCGGCGCCGATCCAGCCTTCATAGATTCCCTTGTCGAGAATGCCGTGCTCGACGGACGGCTTCAGCGCGACAGGCAGCGTGACGTGCGGCTCGAGCGTGCCGCAGACGATGAACGTCACGGCCGCGTCGGCGACCTTCTGCTGTCCGTAGGCCAGCGGCAGCAGCTTCGCCTTGCCGGCGGCGCTGCGTACGGCGACAAACTTCCAGTTTTGGAGGTTAAAGGCGGACGGGGCAGTCGTTGCGAGTTGAATCAGCTCGTCGATCTGCTGGTCGGTCAGCGCCCGCGCGGAATCGTATTTGTTGGTTGAAACCCGTGATTTCAAAAGTGTTTCGAAGGTGGACATCGCTTTCTCCGGTGATCGGTTGTGAGGTACGCGTAGCCACTATGCGGGTTCGGATGCCATTCAGGAATCGCCGAATCCGATACACTGCCTATCAAATTCGAGAGGATGATATGGACCTCAATGCCGTCGAAATGTTTGTGACCGTGGTGCAGGCCGGGAGCCTGTCCGCTGCCGCATTGCGCACCGGTGTGCCGTTGCCGACCTTGAGCCGCCGGGTTCGGGAGCTTGAAAGGCAACTCAGCGTTCAGTTGCTCGAACGTTCGGTTCGCGGCACCAAATTGACGGATGCCGGCATCAGGCTTTACGAACACGCGAGTCGTGGAATCGAGGCGCTGATCGAAGCGAAGGAGGCGGTGGTCAGTGCCCAGCATCAGCTGAAGGGATTTCTGCGCTTGTCGTTGCCGCCGACGTTCGATATCTGGTGGGATTTACTGGCGGCGTTCCAGGTGCGCTTTCCGGGCATCCGGCTCTTTGTCTATACGACGGAGCGGCGCGTCGACCTGATCGTCGACGGCATCGATGTGGCGCTGCGCGTGGGGGCGATCGAGCATGAGTCGATGGTTGCGCGCAAGATCCTGCAGTACCGGCATCGGCTGGTCGCGAGCCCGGCGCTGCTTGAACAGTACGGCCGTCCCGCAACGCCAGAGGATTTGCAACTGCTGCCGTGTGCAACCTGGGGACTTGGCGCCTACGCGCAGCCGGTCTGGAATCTGGGGGGGACGCCATTTCATCCGCGTCCGCTGTTCGCCACGAACGACTATGCGCATCTTCACCGTCGCGCGCTTGCCGGCGACGTCGTGACCGAGCTTCCGCCGTTTCTGGTCATGGAGGATCTGCGTACGCAGCGACTCGTTTCCTTGCTCGACGAGCATCCGTTGCCGGAACAGGAACTCAACCTGCTTTACCCGTCTCATCGGCATCCGTCGTCCGTCGTGCGTGCCTATCTGGAGTTTTGTCAGGAGTACTGGAAACAGAAGTCGCATGGCGATTTGTTCGGGTAGCCGACACGATTCCGGTCGCCGCATCCATCATTCGATTGCCGTGCGACGTTCGCCGGGTGCGAGATTTACATCACACGGCAATGTCCGTATCCTGCCGGATGCCGAGGGCGGCGTGCCCGCGCGACCTGCGCAGCACGCCCGGCGTCCACAACAAGCAATCAGGAACGGGACACCTTCCCATGACAATCAAAATCGATCGGGCGGTGCTCGTACGCGGCGCATGCGTGGCACTGATGGCTGCGCTGGCAGGCGGATGTGCCAACACCACCGGGCTGCAGAATGCACAACAGGCGGCTGTCAGCAGCGGTTCGTCGTACACGTGCAATCCCACGCAGGCTGACGGACTGGTGATGGCCGGGAGGGGCGTCAACGGGTGCTATTTCGTGCTGCACGATCCCGAGACGAAACAGCCGCTGCCGAACACGCCCTATGCGTTCGCGTTGTACACGAGCGCGGCCCAGGACAACCAGGAGCTCGAGGTCGAAGGCACGACCGACGCGCAAGGGCGCACGGCCTACGTGCGTTCGTCCGCGCCGATCGATCCGACACGCATGGTGCTCGTTCGCACGATCGGCGCCGGCCCGACGGGGCGCATCCCGGTGCTGGTCCGGCCGCAGGACGGCAAGCGCATTCCGTTCGCGAAGTACAAGGTCACGGGCTGCAACGGCCCGTACGAAGGCGTCACCGACGAAACGGGGCGCGGCGTGATGTACCGCTGCAAGGCGCAGTCGAAGATCGCCGTGTCGTTCTATCAGTCGCGTCCTTGAGGTGGGCGATATGGTGTCCGATTCCAGCCGTACTACTGCGCAGCAGACGGAAACGCTGATCGCGAAGGGCGTCGTTTTTTTCGTCGTGGGCACCTGTCTGCTGATCGGCGCTGCCTTGTATGCGCAGTCGACGCGCGAATTCCTGCGGACGTCAGTCGTCGTGCCGGGGCGCGTCATCAAGCTGAATGCGGGCCCGCATCATCCGGAGATCGCGTTCACGACGCTTGCGGGCGAGCAGGTCGAATACCCGCAGGGCGGCGCGGTCAGCGAGCAGGACGGCGCGACCGTCGAGGTGCGCTACACGCCCGACGAGCCCGGGATGAGCGCGCGCCTGAATACGTTCGGTGCGATCTGGGGGGACGTATTGATGATAGGCGGGATGGGCGCCGCCTTTTTCCTCGTCGGTGTCAGTCAACTGCGCTCGGGCGTGCGCGCGTGGCGCAGCGGGCGCACGCGCGCGTGACCGTGTGAGCCTGCTGCGCCACGACTGGACGTCGCACGGAATGTGGAGGAGCATTTCATCCTCACGGTGCCGTGAACGTGCCCGCATCAACGCCGCGCGTTCACGCCGCATCGAATCCTGCCGAACCCCATCGAGCGGAACATCATGACATCCGATCAAGAGACTGCCGAGCCGATCCTGTTGCGCGACGCGCACGACGGCGTCGTCACGCTGCGGCTGAACCGTCCGCAGCAGTTCAACGCATTGTCCGAGGCGATGCTTGCGAGCCTGCACGATGCATTCGAGTCGCTGGCGGCCGATCCGCACGTGCGCTGCGTCGTGCTGGCCGCCGCAGGCAAGGCGTTCTGCGCGGGCCACGACCTGCGGCAGATGCGCAGCAAGCCCGAGCTCGATTACTACCGCACGCTGTTCGCGCAGTGCAGCCGCGTGATGCTCGCGATGCGCGCGTTGCCGGTGCCGGTGATCGCGCGCGTGCACGGCATTGCGACGGCGGCCGGCTGCCAGCTCGTCGCCGCGTGCGATCTGGCGATCGCGGCCGATACCGCGCGCTTCGCGGTATCGGGCATCAACGTCGGGCTGTTCTGTTCGACGCCGGCCGTGGCGTTGAGCCGCAACGTCACGGCGAAGCGCGCGTTCGACATGCTCGTGACCGGGCGCTTCGTCGATGCGGCGACGGCCGCCGCGTGGGGCCTCGTGAACGAGGCCGTGCCCGAGGATGCGCTCGATGCGGCCGTCGCCCGCAAGGTCGCGGAGATCGTCGCGAAGAGTCCGGCCGCGGTGCGGTATGGCAAGCAGATGTTCTATCGCCAGCGCGAGTTGCCGCTCGACGAAGCCTATGCGCATGCGGGCGACGTGATGGCGCGCAACATGATGGAAGAGGATGCGGGCGAAGGCATCGACGCGTTCCTCGAGAAGCGCAAGCCGACGTGGCGTTCGTAGTGCGTCACCGGCGGAGTGTGTCGAGCGCAGCGGAAGGGCCGTAACCCACCCCTTTCGCTCGGACGGCAAGGCAAACGGGCCGCCCAAGGCGGCCCGCAACCGAAGCGGCACGTCAGGCGACGCAACAGCGTGTGCGCCGCCGCCTCTCCGCCGGTCAGCGCCCGTAGCTCCCGGTCCGCAGCGTCGGCTGTTCGTTCGACGCACCCGGCGGCACGATCACGACCGGCACGCGGCGCGCGAGTGCGCACATCAGCTCGTAGCCGATCGTGCCGCTGGCTTCCGCCACGTCATCCACCTTCACCTGGTCGCCCCACAGCTCGACACTCGACCCGATGCCCGCGTTCGGGCACGGCGTCAGGTCGACGGTCAGCATGTCCATCGACACGCGGCCGACGACGCGCGTCATTACGCCGTCCACCGCGATCGGTGTGCCGGTCGGTGCGTGGCGCGGATAGCCGTCCGCATAGCCGCACGCGACGACGCCGATCCGCATCGGCCGGTCGGCCGTGAAGCGGCGGCCGTAGCCGACGGTTTCTTCCGGCGACAGCGTCTGCACGCCGATGATCTTGCTCGTCAGCGTCATCGCGGCCATCAGCGGCGTGTCGGCGATATCCCGCGCCGCACCCGTCGGCGATGCACCGTACAGGATCGTGCCGGGCCGCACCCAGTCGCGGTGCGCGCGCGGATGCCACAGCACGGCGGCCGAGTTCGACGTCGAGCGCTCGCCCGGAATTCCCGCGGTGGTCGCATCGAACTGGTCGAGCTGCCAGTCGACTTCGCCTTCGTCGGCGTTTGCGAAATGCATCATCAGCGTGATCTTGCCGATCGACGGCGCGCTCGCCGCGCGCTCCCATGCGGCACGGAACGCGGCGGGGCGGTAGCCGAGCCGGTTCATCCCGGAATTCATCTTGAGCTGGATGTCGATCGGCTGCTGCGGCTTGGCGGCGATCAGCAGGTCGAGCTGCTCGTCGCAGTGCACGGCCACCGTCAGGCGGTGGCGATCGGCCAGTTCGACGTCGGCCGGCTCGAAGATCCCTTCGAGCAGCAGCACGGGCTTGTCCCAGCCGAGTTCGCGCACGCGCATGGCTTCGTCGAGATCGAGCAGCGCGATGCCGTCGGCGGCCGCGAGGCCCGGGTAGATCCGCTCGATGCCATGGCCGTACGCATCGGCCTTGACCACACCCCACACGCGCGATTGCGCGGCGGTGCGGCGGATGAAGTCGAGGTTGTGGCGGACGGCGTCAGGGCGGATATGGGCGACGATGGGACGGGGCATGGCGATGTCTCGGATCGGATGTCGTTTGGCGCGCGCGGCGGCGCAGGTTCGGCGGCCTGGCGCGACAACGCGCCAGGCCAGTGTTGAACGCTATCTTATTGGTGTTCGACCAGTTTTAATTAACGTTTTTGTCGACGATTTGGTGGAAATTTTGGTGCCGAACCATGCTCGCCGCGGCTGCCGGCGGGCCGTGCAGCCGAGTCTCCCGTCTAGAAAACCGGTGCGCGAACAGCACGGCGCAATGCTAAGCTCTCGTCGATCTTGTCATTGATCAATGTAATCATAAAGGAGGAGACTTTTGATGACGACGTCCCAGCTGTGCCTGTTCATCGTGGCGCTGTTGCCGTTCCCGATGACGTTTCTCGCGAAGGCCCGCAAGGGCTACGACAACCGCGCGCCGCGTGACTACCTGGCGAAGCTCGAAGGCTGGCGCGCCCGCGCGCAGGCCGCGCACCAGAACGCGTGGGAAGCGCTCGCGCTGTTCACGGCCGCGCTGGTGGTGGCGTGGCACAACGGCGCGAACGTGCATCGCGTCGACCAGCTCGCAATGGCGTTCGTCGCGATCCGCATCGTCTATATGCTGATGTACCTGCTGAACTGGGCGTCGCTGCGTTCGCTCGTGTGGTTTGGCGGGATGGCGTGCGTGGTCGCGTTGTTCTTCGCCGCGCCGTAAGCGGCGCATGCGGGCGAGGCCGGCGCGTTACTTGCCGGTCGCGCCGCCCGTGCCGCGCACGAGACTGTCGTTGGATGCGGGCGCAACGATCGGGCCCGCGATCGGCGCGGCTTCCGCGTCTGCTTCGCGGCGCAGGAACTCGATCAGTGGATCGAGCAACCGGTGCCGCGTCGACGGGTTGCGGCGCAGCACGAAGCGCCACGACGCGGCGCGTTCGATGCCCGGCTTCAACGGCACCAGGCGTCCGCTGCGCAGCTCGGGCTCGATCAGCGGCATGCGGCCGAGCGCGATGCCCGCACCACCGACTGCCGCACCGATCACCTGGCTGAAGCTGCTGTACCGGACGATCTTCGTCTCGAAGTCGCCTGGCAAGCCGAATTCCGATGCCCAGTTGCGCCAGTCGATCTCGGGGCTGTTCTCGTGCATCTCCTGCAGCAGTCGCGAGCGGCACACATGCCCCGATGCGTACGGAAACAGCTCGGGGCTGCAGACCGGGAACACAGTCTCCTGGATCAACACGTCGTCATCGGCCTGCAGCCGGTGCGCGGGCACGTGCACGATCGCCAGATCGACGCCGCTGCGCGCGTAATCCGGTTCGTCGTCGAGTACGACGGCATGCAGCGGCGTGTCGGGATGAAGCGACGAGAATTCCGCGAGGCGGCGTGCGAGCCACATCGCCGAAAACGGCGCGTTGGCGGAGACGGTGAGCCGTTGCGCGGTGCCGCGAATCTCGGCACAGGCATCGGTCAGCCGCGACAGCGCGTCGCTGACAGCCGGCAGCAGGCGTGCGCCGGCCGGCGTGAGGCTGATGCCGCCGAGCCCGGTGCTGCGTTCGAGCAGCCGCGCGCCCAGCGATTCCTCGAGCGCGCGAATCTGGTGACTGACCGCGCTCGTCGACACGTTCAGCTCGACCGCCGCGCGCGCGAACCCGCCGAGGCGGACGGCCGCCTCGAAAGCTCGCAATGCGCTGAGGGGAGGAAGGTGCGACATGCGGGGTATTGTAGTTGACTCAACACCCGTTGAAAAATCATCTTTTGCCGCGCGCGGGCCGCGCGGGTAGCCTCGATCCGGTCAAGAAAAAACATCATCAGATACGACTGGAGGGCTTCATGTATTTCGACCGACGACTATGGGCAATGATGGCGGGACTGCGCTGGCGGGTCGCCGCGGCCGTCGCGCTCGGGCTGCTCGCGATGGGTGTCGGGATCCTGCGCTTCGTATTTCTCGGCCGCGTGCTCGCGCTGGTCTTTTCCGGCGCGTCGGCGCGCAGCATCGGCGAAGCCGTCGTTGCAACGGCGGCCTGCGTGCTGCTGCGTGCATGGCTTGACCATCGCCGCACGGTGCTGGCGCAGCACACGGCCGGGCGCGTGCAGGCCACGCTGCGCGCGCGGCTGTTCGACCGGATCGCGGCGCTCGGCCCCGCGTGGTTCAGCGGCGAACGCACGGGCGGCGTGATGCTGGCCGTCGTCGACGGCGTCGAGCAGTTGCAGACCTTTTTCGGCACCTATTTGCCGCAGCTCGTGATCGCCGCCTGCGCGCCGGTGATGATCTTCGCGGTGCTCGCGTGGTGGGACGTGCCGACGGCCGCGATCCTGCTGGTCGCGGCGCTCGTCACGCTCGCGCTGCCGCAGCTCGTGCATCGCGCCGACAAGCGCGCGGCGCTCGCGCGCTCGAAAGCGTTCAAGGCATTCGGGGAAGAATTTCTCGACGCGGTGCAAGGCTTGCCGACGCTGAAGGCGTTCGGGCAAAGCACGGCATTCGGCGCGAAGCTGGCCGCGAAGGCGCGCGCGCTGTCCGACAGCACGTTCTGGGTGCTCGCACTCGGCCTGCTGACGCGGCTTCTCACCGATCTCGGCACCGGCCTCGGCGCGGCCGCCGCGATCGCGGTCGGCGCGTGGCGCGTGCGGCACGGCGACATGAGCCTCGAGGCGCTGCTGATCGTGCTGATG
>NZ_JAAGPB010000225.1:0-13562 GCF_017104585.1 Burkholderia sp. Ac-20392 | reverse complement strand
CTCGTGCGGCTCGAGGCCGACGCCGAACGCGCGGGCGGCCGGCTGACCACGCGGCGGCTCGACGTGACCGATGCGCAGGACGTCGCGGCGCTCGCCGCGAGCGAGCGCGCATTCGATGTGCTGTTCAACTGCGCGGGCTTCGTGCACCACGGCTCGATCCTCGACTGCGACGACGAAGCATGGGCGTTCTCGCTGAACCTGAACGTCACGTCGATGTACCGGCTGATCCGCGCGCTGTTGCCCGCGATGCTCGAGGCCGGCGGCGCGTCGATCATCAACATGGCGTCGGCCGCGTCGAGCGTGAAGGGCGTGCCGAACCGCTTCGTCTACGGCACGACCAAGGCGGCCGTGATCGGGCTGACCAAGGCGGTGGCCGCCGATTTCGTCGAGCGGGGCATCCGCTGCAACGCGATCTGTCCGGGCACGATCGAATCGCCGTCGCTGGAGCAGCGGATCGCGGACCAGGCGCGCACGCGCCACGTGTCGACCGACGAGGTGCGCCAGGCGTTCGTCGCGCGCCAGCCGATCGGACGCATCGGCAGCGCGGAAGAAGTGGCCGCGCTCGCGCTGTACCTCGCATCCGACGAAGCGTCGTTCACGACCGGCGCGATTCACCTGATCGACGGCGGCTGGTCAAACTGACCGCGCCTTCCCATTCACTTTCCGTATCGGCTCAACACGACATGAAACTGCTGAGATTTGGCGACAAACACCATGAAAAGCCGGGCCTGTTCGATGCGCACGGCCACATTCGCGACCTGTCCGGCGTGATCGACGACATCGCCGGCGACGCGCTGTCGCCTGCGTCGCTCGCGCGGCTGCGCGACATTCCGCCGTCGTCGCTGCCGCTCGTCGAAGGCACGCCGCGGCTCGGCGCGTGCGTCGGCCGCGTCGGCAAGTTCATCTGCATCGGGCTCAACTATTCCGACCACGCGGCCGAATCGGGGATGGACGTGCCGAAGGAGCCCGTCGTGTTCGGCAAGTGGACGAGCGCGATCTCGGGGCCGAACGACGACGTCGAAATTCCGCGCGGCTCGGAGAAGACCGACTGGGAAGTCGAACTCGGCGTGGTGATCGGCCAGGGCGGCCGTTATATCGCGGAAGCCGACGCGCTGTCGCACGTCGCCGGTTACTGCGTCGTGAACGACGTGTCGGAACGCGAATTCCAGCTCGAACGCGGCGGCACGTGGGACAAGGGCAAGGGCAACGACACGTTCGGGCCGCTCGGCCCGTGGCTCGTGACGGCCGACGAAGTGCCCGATCCGCATGCGCTGCGACTGTGGCTCGACGTCGACGGCCATCGCTACCAGAACGGCACGACCGCGACGATGGTGTTCCGCGTGCCGCACCTGATCAGCTACCTGAGCCGCTTCATGAGCCTGCAGCCGGGCGACGTGATCTCGACCGGCACGCCGCCGGGTGTCGGTCTCGGGCAGAAACCGCCCGTCTATCTGCGCGCCGGGCAGGTGATCACGCTCGGCATCGACGGGCTCGGCGAGCAACGCCAGCGCACCGTGCAGGCCTGATTTCCTTTCGCGGACGATTCGTCATGCCTATCATTCGATCGATGCGCGTCCTCGACGTGCGCTTCCCGACCTCGCGCCAGCTCGACGGCTCCGATGCGATGAATCCGGACCCCGATTATTCGGCGGCCTACGTCGTGCTCGAAACCGACCGCGACGGGCTCGAAGGTCACGGGCTCACGTTCACCATCGGGCGCGGCAACGAGATATGCTGCGCGGCGATCGACGCGATGCGTCACCTCGTCGTCGGCCTCGACCTCGACTGGATTCGCGAAGACATGGGCCGCTTCTGGCGGCACGTCACGTCGGACAGCCAGTTGCGCTGGATCGGCCCCGACAAGGGCGCGATTCACCTGGCGACGGGGGCCGTCGTCAATGCGGTATGGGATCTGTGGGCGAAAGCCGAACGCAAGCCGCTGTGGCGGCTGGTGGCCGACATGAGCCCCGAGGCGCTGGTGCGTGCAATCGACTTCCGCTACCTGACCGACTGCCTGACACCGGACGAAGCGCTCGACCTGCTGCGCCGGCAGGCGCCCGGCAAGGCCGAGCGGATCGCACTGCTCGAGCGCGACGGCTACCCGTGCTACACGACGTCGGCCGGCTGGCTCGGCTACAGCGACGACAAGCTGCGGCGACTGTGCCGCGAAGCGGTCGAAGCGGGGTTCGAGTACGTGAAGCTGAAGGTCGGCGCGAACCTGGAGGACGACATCCGCCGCGTGACGATCGCGCGCGAGGTGATCGGCCCGGACCGCAAGCTGATGATCGACGCGAATCAGGTATGGGAAGTCGACGAAGCGATCGACTGGGTGCGCGAGCTGGCGTTCGCGCGGCCGTGGTTCATCGAGGAGCCGACGAGCCCCGACGACGTCGAAGGGCATCGCAAGATCCGCAAGGCGATCGGGCCCGTGCAGGTCGCGACCGGCGAGATGTGCCAGAACCGCGTGCTGTTCAAGCAGTTCATCGCGCGCGGCGCGATCGACGTCGTGCAGATCGATGCGTGTCGGCTCGGCGGCGTGAACGAGATTCTCGCGGTGATGCTGATGGCCGCGAAGTACGGGTTGCCCGTGTGCCCGCATGCGGGCGGCGTCGGGTTGTGCGAGTACGTGCAGCATCTGTCGATGATCGACTACATCTGCATTGCGGGCACGAAGGAAGGGCGCGTGACGGAGTACGTCGATCACCTGCACGAGCATTTCGTCGAACCGTGCATCGTGCGCGGCGCGGCGTACATGCCGCCGACGGCGCCCGGTTTCTCGATCGAGATGAAGCCCGAATCGCTGGAGCAGTACCGGTTCCGCGGCTGACACGCGTTGAGCGTGCCGACAACATGAACGACGGAGACGCGAAGTGGATTTGAATCTGCAACACAAGGTCGTGATCGTGACCGGCGGCGCGTCGGGCATCGGCGCCGCGATCTCGATGCGGCTGGCCGAAGAAGGTGCGATTCCGGTGGTGTTCGCGCGCCACGCGCCCGACGATGCGTTCTGGCGCGCGCTCTTGCAGAAGCAGCCGCAGGCCGCATGCATCCCGGTCGAATTGCAGGACGATGGGCAGTGCCGCGAAGCGGTTGCGGAAACCATCGCGCGTTTTGGCCGCATCGACGGCCTGGTCAACAACGCGGGTGTCAACGATAGCATCGGGCTCGATGCCGGTCGTGATGCATTCGTCGCGTCGCTCGAACGCAACCTGATCCACTACTACGTGATGGCGCATTACTGCGTGCCGCACCTGAAGGCGACGCGCGGCGCGATCGTCAACCTGTCGTCGAAGACGGCCGTGACCGGGCAGGGCAACACGAGCGGCTATTGCGCATCGAAGGGCGCGCAGCTCGCATTGACACGCGAATGGGCCGTCGCGTTGCGCGACGACGGCGTGCGCGTGAACGCGGTGATTCCGGCCGAGGTGATGACGCCGCTGTACCGGAACTGGCTCGCCGGCTTCGACGACCCCGACGCGAAGCTGGCCGGCATCGCGGGCAAGGTGCCGCTCGGCAAGCGCTTCACGACGGCCGACGAAATTGCCGATACGGCCGTATTCCTGTTGTCGGAACGCGCATCGCACACGACGGGCCAGTGGCTGTTCGTCGACGGCGGCTATACGCATCTCGACCGTGCGATCAGCTAGGGGCCGCGATCCATGCAACCCGACCTGACTCCGAACGCCGCACCGCCGTTGATCGCATTGACCGGTATCGGCAAGCGCTTCCCGGGCGTGCAGGCGCTCGACGATTGTCGTTTCGACCTGCGTGCCGGTGAAGTGCATGCGCTGATGGGCGAGAACGGCGCCGGCAAGTCGACGCTGATGAAGATTCTCGCGGGCGTCTACCAGCGCGATGACGGCGAGATCCGGATGGACGGCCGCGCGGTGGCGATCGCCGATCCGCGCGCCGCGCAGGCGCTCGGAATCGGCATCATCCATCAGGAACTGAACCTGATGAACCACCTGAGCGTCGCGCAGAACATCTTCATCGGCCGCGAGCCGCGCGGCCGCTTCGGCGTGTTCGTCGACGAAGCGGCACTCAACCGCGACGCGGCCGCGATCTTCGCGCGGATGCGGCTCGATCTCGACCCGCGCACACCGGTCGGACAGCTCACGGTGGCGAAGCAGCAGATGGTCGAGATCGCGAAGGCGCTGTCGTTCGACTCGCGCGTACTGATCATGGACGAACCGACCGCCGCGCTCAACAACGCGGAAATCGCCGAGTTGTTCCGCATCATCGGCGACCTGCGCGCGCATGGTGTCGGCATCGTCTACATCTCGCACAAGATGGACGAGCTGCGCCAGATAGCCGATCGCGTGACCGTGATGCGCGACGGCAAGTATGTTGCGACCGTGCCGATGGCGGACACGTCGATGGACACGATCATCGCGATGATGGTCGGCCGCCAGCTCGCTACCGAATTCCGTACGCCGCCCGATACGTCCGCGAACGACGTCGCGCTCGAAGTGCGCGGGCTGTCGCGCGGCCGCGCAATTCGCGATGTCGGCTTCACGCTGCGGCGCGGCGAGATCCTCGGCTTCGCCGGGTTGATGGGCGCAGGCCGCACCGAAGTCGCGCGCGCGGTGTTCGGCGCGGACCCGGTCGATGCGGGCGAGATCCGCGTGCACGGCAAGACCGTGACGATCCGCACGCCGGCCGACGCGGTGAAGCACGGCATCGGCTACCTGTCCGAGGATCGCAAGCACTTCGGGCTCGCGGTCGGGATGGACGTGCAGAACAACATCGCGCTGTCGAGCCTGCGCCGCTTCGTGCGCCGCGGCGTGTTTCTCGATGCGCGTGCGCTGCGCGACACCGCACAGGCGTACGTGCGGCAGCTCGCGATCCGCACGCCGTCGGTCGCACAGCCGGCGCGGCTGCTGTCGGGCGGCAACCAGCAGAAGATCGTGATCGCGAAGTGGCTGCTGCGCGACTGCGACATCCTGTTCTTCGACGAGCCGACGCGCGGCATCGACGTCGGCGCGAAAAGCGAGATCTACAAGCTGCTCGACGCGCTCGCCGCCGACGGCAAGGCGATCGTGATGATCTCGTCGGAGTTGCCCGAAGTGCTGCGCATGAGCCACCGGATTCTCGTGATGTGCGAAGGGCGCGTGACCGGCGAATTGCGCGCGGCCGACGCCACGCAGGAAAAGATCATGCAGCTCGCGACGCAGCGCGAGTCGACCGTATTGTCCTGATTCAATCCCTACGATCATGTCCAACGATACGCATCCCGTTCCGCCTCTCGCGCCCGGCGACACGCCGGCCGCGGCAGCGAGCCTGAAAGCCCGCTTCTTCAACCCGGCCGCGCGCCAGAAGCTGCTCGCGTTCGCGAGCCTCGTGCTGCTGATCGTGTTCTTCAGCATCGCGTCGCCGAACTTTCTCGAAGTCGACAACCTCGTCGCGATCCTGCAGGCCACCGCGGTGAACGGCGTGCTGGCCGTCGCCTGTACCTACGTGATCATCACGTCGGGCATCGACCTGTCGGTCGGCACGCTGATGACGTTCTGCGCGGTGATGGCCGGCGTCGTGCTGACGAACTGGGGCATGCCGCTGCCGCTCGGGATCCTGGCGGCGCTGTTCTTCGGCGCGCTGTCGGGCTGCGTGTCGGGCTTCGTGATCGCGAAGATGAAGGTGCCGCCGTTCATCGCGACGCTCGGCATGATGATGCTGCTCAAGGGGCTGTCGCTCGTGATCTCGGGCACGCGGCCGATCTACTTCAACGACACGCCGGGCTTCACGTCGATCGCGCAGGATTCGCTGATCGGCAACCTGATCCCCGCGCTGCCGATTCCGAACGCGGTGCTGATCCTGTTCCTCGTCGCGATCGGCGCGTCGATCGTGCTGAACCGGACGATCTTCGGCCGCTACACGTTCGCGCTCGGCAGCAACGAGGAAGCGCTGCGGCTGTCGGGCGTGAACGTCGACGCGTGGAAGATCGCGGTCTACACGTTCAGCGGCGCGGTGTGCGGGATTGCCGGGCTGCTGATCGCGTCGCGGCTGAATTCCGCGCAGCCCGCGCTCGGGCAGGGCTACGAGCTCGATGCGATCGCGGCCGTCGTGATCGGCGGCACGTCGCTGTCGGGCGGTGCGGGCAGCATCGTCGGCACGATCATCGGCGCGTTCATCATGAGCGTGCTGACGAACGGCCTGCGCATCATGTCGGTCGCGCAGGAATGGCAGACGGTCGTGACGGGCGTGATCATCATCCTCGCCGTCTACGTCGACATCCTGCGCCGGCGCCGCCGCTGACGCACGCATTCACGCAGGCATGTGCTTCATCGCCGGTTCCGGCCGGCGTCCCAGTCGTTTTGGTCGTTCCAGTCGTTTTAGTCGATACGAAAAAAGGAGACGCGAAGTGATCAGGAGCAAGGTGTTGAACGCGATCGTCGGGCTGACGTTCGCCGTCGGCGTCACGGCCGGCGCGCAGGCGCAGGAAACCTATATCCCGCTGATCTCGAAGGGCTTCCAGCATCAGTTCTGGCAGGCCGTGAAAGCGGGCGCGATGCAGGCCGCGAAGGACTACAAGGTGAAGGTGACGTTCGAAGGGCCCGAAACCGAGGCGATGGTCGACAAGCAGATCGACATGCTGTCGGCCGCGATCGCGAAGAAGCCGGCCGCGCTCGGCTTCGCGGCGCTCGACAGCAAGGCCGCGCTGCCGCTGCTGAAGAAGGCGCAGGCCGAGAAGATCCCGGTGATCGCGTTCGACTCGGGCGTGGACAGCGACATCCCGGTGACGACGGCCGCGACCAACAACAAGGCCGCCGCGTCGCTCGCCGCCGACAAGCTCGCCGCGCTGATCGGCGACGAAGGCGAGGTGGCCGTGGTCGCGCACGACCAGACGAGCCGCACCGGCATCGATCGCCGCGACGGCTTCCTCGAACGGATGAAGTCGGCGCACCCGAAGGTGCAGGTCGTGACCGTGCAGTACGGCGAAGGCGACCAGCTGAAGTCGACCGAAGTGACGAAGTCGATCCTGCAGGCGTATCCGAAGCTCAAGGGGCTGTTCGGCACCAACGAAGGCTCGGCGATCGGCGTGGTCAACGGCGTGCGCGAGATGAAGCGCAAGGTCGTGATCGTCGGTTACGATTCCGGCAAGCAGCAGAAGGACGCGATCCGCAGCGGGCTGATGGCCGGCGCGATCACGCAGAACCCGATCGGGATCGGCTACAAGACGGTCGAGGCAGCCGTGAAGGCGATCAAGGGCGAGAAGCTGCCGAAGGTCATCGATACCGGCTTCTATTGGTACGACAAGACCAATATCGACGATCCGAAGATCGCGGCTGTGTTGTACGACTGAACGTTGCGTCGAGCGGCGGCGGCATGCGCCGCCGTCGTGGCGACCGGACACGAGGGCATCATGGGCGCAGTGCGTATCGATTCCCATCAGCACTTCTGGCGCTATCGCGCCGCCGACTATCCGTGGATCGGCGCCGGGATGGGGGTGCTTGCGCACGACTACCTGCCCGACGCGCTGTGGCCGCTGATGCATGCGCAGGCGATCGGCGCGTCGATCGCGGTGCAGGCGCGCGCCGGGCGCGACGAGACGGCGTTCCTGCTCGATCTCGCACGCGACGATGCGCGCATCGCGGCGGTGGTCGGCTGGGAGGATCTCGCCGCGCCGCAGCTCGCCGATCGCGTTGCCGAATGGCGCAGCCCGAAGCTGCGTGGCTTCCGTCACCAGGTGCAGGACGAAGCCGATGCAGGCGCGTTCGTCGCGGAGCCGGATTTCAATCGCGGCATCGCGTGGCTGCAGGCGAACGGGTACGTGTACGACGTGCTCGCGTTCGAGCACCAGTTGCGGGACATGTGGACATTTTGTGCGCGGCACGACGCGCACTGGCTCGTGCTCGATCACGTCGGCAAGCCGGCACTCGCCGACTTCGAGCGCGACGACACGGCGCTGGCGCGCTGGCGCGCCGCGTTGCGTGAGCTGGGCGCGCTGCCGCATGTCGCGTGCAAGCTGTCGGGGCTCGTGACCGAGGTCGACTGGAAGCGCGGCCTGCGCGGGAAGGACGTCCGCCATATCGAGCAGTGTCTCGACGCGGCGCTCGACGCGTTCGGCCCGCAGCGGCTGATGTTCGGGTCGGACTGGCCCGTGTGCCTGCTGGCCGCGTCGTATGACGAAGTCGCGTCGATCATCGAGCGCTGGGCCGAGTCGCGGCTGTCGGCGGCCGAGCGCAACGCGCTGTGGGGCGGCACGGCCGCGCGCTGCTATGCGGTGCCGGGCGCGGGGACGCGCGGCATATAAAATAGGCGCGAACGGTCTGTTCGATTCGTCAGACCGTCCGGAACGAAACCGATCACCTGCATCAACGTATGTCCATCCAGCCGATTCAGAACCGCCGTCTCTACCAGCAGATCGCCGACAAGCTCAGTGCGATGATCGAGTCCGGCGATTTTCCGCCGGGCAGCTATCTGCCTCCCGAGCGCGAACTGGCCGAACAGTTCGGCGTGTCGCGCACCTCGGTGCGCGAGGCGCTGATCGCACTCGAAGTGAGCGGGCTCGTGAGCGTGCGCGTCGGCGACGGCGTGAAGGTGCGCCATCCTGAAGCCGCCGCCGCACCCGAACCCGATACGAAAGCCGCGCCGTTCACGATCATCGAGATCGATCCCGAACTCGGCATCGCACTCGACCTCGATACCGAAATCCCGCCTTTCGCGCTGCTGCAGGCGCGCCGGCTGATCGAGCCGGAAGCCGCGTCGCTGGCCGCGAAGCACGGCTCGGACGAGCAGATCGAAGGGATTCACGAGGCGTTCCTGCGCAACCAGGAAGACAACCGCAGCGGCTCGCTCACGCATCCGGGCGACCGGCTGTTTCATATTCGCATCGCGGAGGCGAGCGACAACGCCGCGTATGCGCTGATGATCAAGCAACTGCTCGCGCACAAGTACGACCTGATGTTCCAGCGGCTGCAGTCGCTGTACATGCCTAACGACATGCCGCATCGGTCGGAACTGGAGCACCGCGCGATCCTCGATGCGATCCGCGCACGCGACCCGGACGCCGCGCGCCGCGCGATGGCCGAGCATCTCGACGAAGTGATCCGCATCTTCGGCCGCGCGCTCGACTGAGCGCGCGTCGAAGCGTGGCCTGTTGCCGGGTCAGAAGCGATCGGCGCGATACGGCGCCGGATCGGTGAACGGCGCTTCGCCAGTCATCATCTCGGCCAGCAAGCGGCCCGTGACGGGGCCGAGCGTCAGCCCGTGATGGTTGTGCCCGAACGAGAACCACAGGCCGCGATGCGCGGGCGCGGGGCCGATCACCGGGCGCATGTCGGGCGTGCACGGCCGGAAGCCGAGCCACGGTTGCGGGTCGAGCCGTTCGCCGAAACCGAACACGGGCCGTGCGACGCGTTCCGCGCGTTCGAGCTGCACGCCGGTGGGCGGCAGGCCGCGCCGCGCGATCTCGACGCCGGTCGTCAGCCGCAGCCCGCGCTTCATCGGTGCGATCACGTAACCGTATTCGCGATCGACGATCGGCGCCGACGGTACGCCGCGCGCGGACGGCGCGTAGTGCATGTGATAGCCGCGCTTCTCGCGCAGCGGGATCTTGTAGCCGAACTTGCCGAACACCGTGTCGGACCACGGGCCGAGCGCGACGACCACGGCCGGTGCGGCGGCCATGCCGTCCTGCGTGCTGACCTGCCAGCCCGGCGACAGCGCGTCGAGGCTCGCGGCGTCGCCCGTCAACAGCGTGCCGCCGCCTTGCACGAAGAGGTGCGCGTACGCTTTGACGAGTTCGGACGGGTCGACGACGCTTTTCGGGTCGAGCCAGTGCAGCGCGCCGCAGAAGCCGGGGGCGAGGCTCGGTTCGTGCGCGGCCAGCGCGGCCGCATCGAGCGGCGTGATGCCGAGCCCATGGCGGCGTGCGGTGAGTCCGGCTTCGGCCACGCCGCGTTCAAATGCGGCCGGCGTGCGGAACGCTTCCAGCCAGCCGTTCGCGCGGATGAGTTCGCCGGCGCCGGCCCGCGCGATCAGCGCGTCGTGCTCGACGATGCAGCGCTCGATCAGCGGCAGCATGTCGCGCGACGCTGCCGCGTGACGCAGCGGCGCCGACTCCCACCAGAAACGTGCAAGCCAGGGCGCGAAGGCGGGCAGCGACGCGCTGTGCCAGTAGAGATCGGTCGAGCGGTTCAGCGCATAACGCATCAGCGTGAACGGGCTGCGCGGGAACGGATACGGCTCGACCGACGAGCGCTCGATCAGCCCCGCGTTGCCGAAGCTCGTGCCTTCGCCGGGCGCGCCGCGATCGACGAGGGCGACCTTGCGGCCGCGATCCTGCAGGTGGAGTGCCGCGGAGACGCCGACGATGCCTGCGCCGAGAACGATGACGTCGAAATCCATCGATGGTGAGTGACGGTTAGCGGCGCGCGCCCGCGATGAGGCGTTTGCACCCGGGTTGGAGAGCGTTCTTCGAACTGCAAGCATACTCGCGGCGGCGTAGCGCACCAAGAGGACGCGTGCGGCCCGCGCATGGCAGGTGGCCCGTGCGCGACGATTCGCGATCGTCGCGACGACGCGGGCAGTAGAATGCGCGGGTTCCGGCCTTCGAGGGTGACACGCGATGATCGAGTTGACCGCAGCGGGGTATGCGGCGGAATTGAAGCGCTTCCGGGCGACCGGCAGCGTCTGGCTCGCGGCGGACGAGATCCCGGCCGATGTCGACGTGCCGGCTGCATGGCGCGCGTTGCTCGCCACGCCGGACGACATGCGGGCGGATACGCTCGTGCAGATGTGGGCCGGTGTCACCGATCGATTGCCGGCCGTCGCGCAGTTCTTTCGCGACAAGCTCGTGCGTCCGGCCGTGTTCCGCCGCGACGGCGGCGACGTCGTGCTGCTGTATCCGTACACGGTCGGGCACGACGACCTGAATTTCTTCATCGGCCGCGCGCCGTTGGGCGAGCGGGGGCCGGATGATGAGTTCCCCTGGACCGCACTGCCTGAAGCGCTGCGGCGTTTCCATCAATCCGTGCACGACGGCTGGACGTTCTTTCCCGCGAATTCGATGGGGCCGTTGCCGCTCGCCGATCAGGCCGTGCTGGCGGACAAGCTCGATCTGACAGCCACCGAGAGACGCAAACTCGGCGTGAACCCGGATCTCGTGCGGGCCGTGTTTCATAACGGCAGCGGCGATTGGCTGTGCGTCGATTCGAGTGACGGGGCGGGCAGTCGCAATCCGGCAGGGCGGTTGTGGTGGCACGAGCGCCCGACCGAACTCGAGCCCGTGGATTTCTGGGCCGTGATGAACGCGTGGTTCGAGATTTTCGTCGACGAAGCCGACAAGCGATGATCCGACACGCCCGGCGCCTGCCGCGCGTACGGGCAATCCACCGCATCGTCACTTCATCGCGAACAGCTTCCCCCATCGCGCCAGCACGCGCGTATCGACCCCCGCCATCCTCAGCGCTTTCCACACGACGGTCGACACCGTGTCGTAGGCCGCGATTCCGGTCGACTGCTCGAACGGTCCGGCCAGATGGGCGGCATGCAGGTTCGTGCAGAACGTCGTCACCGCATCCGGCCGCGCCCGCGCAGCCTGGCGCATCAACGCGGCAAGCTGCGTATCGGGTACCTCCGCGAAGCTGGCGTTGTCGCGCAACCCGAGATGCTGCTCGCCCACGCAATCGATGCCGAGTTGCGCATACTGGCGCACGATTCGCTGCTGCACGTCGGCGAGATACGGCGTGACGAGGCCCAGCCGCCGCACGCCGGTGCGTTCGAGCAACTCGTTCAACGCGAGCACGGACGTCGTCGCCGGAATGCCGGTGGCCTTCTCGATGCCGCGGCACAGCGCGGCGTCGCGTTCGAAGCCGAGCCAGCCGGCCGACGTGCCGCTCCAGCCGATCACGTCGACCCGCGCATCGGCGAGCTGCCGCGCCGCGACCAGAATGCGCGCCGCATCGAACTGGTCGAGCGCGGCCTCGGTGAGCGCAATCTCGGTCACGGTGAAGCGCGCGAAATGCACGCTGACGTTTGGCAGCCCGGCGACGATCGCGGTCGTCAGCGGCTCGAGCGCTGTGTTCGACGACGGCGTCAGGATGCCGATGCGGATGCGCGGATTCATCGCAGGGCGTCCGTTCAATCGAGCAACTGCTGCACCGCGTCGACGGCAGCACGGCGCAGCGCAGCCAGGTCGAGGCCCGGAATCTCGCCGTTGTCCACCACGACGCGGCCGTTCACGATGTTGTATTTCACCGGCGCGGGCTCGCCGGCCGTCACCGGCGCGATCGCGTAGTCGTGGAAGCCGTTGAAGCGCGGCCCGCTCACGTCGTACAGCACCAGATCGGCGGCCTGGCCGGCTTCGAGCGTGCCGACCGCGTTCAGCCCGAGCACGCGCGCGCCGCCTTGCGTGCCCCAGTGCAGCACGTCCTCGGCGGTGGTGGCCGTCGCGCCGTGCGCCGCGCGATGCACGAGCCATGCGAAATTCGCTTCGTGCGTCATGCTGCCGGATTCATTCGACGCGACGCCGTCGACACCGAGCGACACGGGTACGCCGGCCGCCGCCATGCGCGGCACGGGCGCGATGCCGCTGCCGAGCCGCGCATTGCTGACGGGGCAGTGCGAGCAGCCCGTGCCCGTTTCGGCGAGCATCGCGATTTCGTTCGCTTCGAGGTGAACGAGGTGCGCGAACCACACGTCGGGGCCGAGCCATTCGTGTTCCGCGACGAATTCGACGGGCAGCTTGCCGTAGCGCTCGCGGCAGAAATCGACGTAGCGCGTCGTCTCCGACAGATGCGAATGCAGCCGCAGGCCCATCCCGCGCGCCGCTCGCGCGACCTCGGGCAGCAGGTCGGGCGGCAGCGAGAAGGTCGGCGTCGTCGGCGCGACGACCACGCGGCGCATCGATGCCGTGCCCGCGTCGTGATAGCGCGCCTTCAGCCGCTCGATGTCGGCGAGCATCTGGTCGAGCGTCTCGGGTTGCAGCGCGGTGCCGGCGAAGCCCGGATGATCGCCGGCCGCCTGCAACGCGCCGCCGCGACACAGCACGAAGCGCATCCCGAAGCTGGCCGCCTCGTCGAACAGCAGGTCGCCGGTCTCGGTCGTGCCGCCCGCGTGATACAGGTAGTGGTGATCGGCGCAGGTCGTCACGCCCGACAGCAACAGCTCCGCGAAGCCGAGCCGCGCGGCGATGCGCGCGAGTGCCGGCGTGAAGCGTGCGACGCGCGGATACGGCACCGCCGCGAGCCATTCCTGCAGGCCCGCGTTGATCCCCGCCGGCACGGCTTTCAGCAGGTTCTGGAACAGGTGGTGATGCGTGTTGACCCAGCCCGGGTAGACGACGCAGTCGGTCGCGTCGATCACGCGTTCGCCGGGCAGCGGCGCGAGGCCGGGCGCGATCGTGTCGATCCGTCCGTCGCGGATGCGCAGGTCGGCCTGGCCGAGCCGCGCGGCGTCGCCGGCGCGGCCGCTCATGACCGCGATCGGGTTGCGGATCAGCAGCGAAGAAGAAGGAACGCTCATGGTCGGGTCTCCTCGGGTTCGGATAGTCGGGTCGTTATTCGTCAGGCGCCGCGCGCAGGCTCGACGCCGCGCGCGGCATGAAGCCCGTCAGTCGCACA
>NZ_JAAGPB010000224.1:0-13574 GCF_017104585.1 Burkholderia sp. Ac-20392 | reverse complement strand
CCCACACCCCGCGGCCTCCCCTCCACCACCTCCCGTTCCTTCCCCTTCGCGTCGAATGCAGGCTCGCCCCCCTGCCCGCCGACCCGGCACGCGCCGACCGCCTCGCGCAGCCGCGCGGCCTGTTCCTGCCGCGACGCGGCAGCCGCGGCGGCCTCCTCGACGAGCGCCGCGTTCTGCTGCGTCACCTGGTCCATCTGCGTGACCGCGCGCCCGACCTGCGTGATGCCGCTCGCCTGCTCCTCCGACGCGGCCGCGATCTCGCCCATGATGTCGGTCACGCGTGCGACGGCCTGCAGGATCTCGCCCATCGTCGTGCCGGCCTGGCCGACCAGCGTCGACCCGTTGCGCACGCGCTCGACCGAGTCGACGATCAGCTCGCGGATCTCCTTCGACGCCGTCGCGCTGCGCTGCGCGAGCGAACGCACTTCGCCCGCGACCACCGCGAAGCCGCGGCCCTGCTCGCCGGCGCGCGCGGCTTCGACCGCCGCGTTCAGCGCGAGGATGTTGGTCTGGAATGCGATGCCTTCGATCACGCCGATGATGTCGGCGATCTTGCGCGAGCTGTCGTCGATCTCGCCCATCGTGCCGATCACGCGGTTCACGACGTCGCTCCCGGTGCGCGCGATCTCCGATGCGCTGTTCGCCAGCCCGCTCGCCTGCCGCGCGTTGTCGGCGTTCTGCTTCACCGTCGCGGTCAGCTGCTCCATGCTCGCGGCGGTTTCCTCCAGCGACGCGGCCTGCTCCTCGGTGCGCTGCGACAGGTCGTCGTTGCCGGCCGAGATCTGGCGGCTCGCCGACGCGATCGATCCGGCCGACTGGCGAATCCCGCCGATCGTCGCCTGCAGCCGTGCCTGCATGTCGTGCATCGCGGCCATCATGCTCGTGCGGTCGCCCTCGCGCACCGGCACCGGCTGCGTCAGGTCGCCCTGCGCGATGCGCGTCGCGAGCGCGGCCGCTTCGTCGGGCTCGCCGCCGAGGCTGCTGCGCACGTTGCGGATGATCACGAGCATCGCCGCGCTGATCACGAAGCCGATCACGAACACGACCGCGAGGTGGCCGAGCAGCGTCCGGTAATAGATGGTGTCGATGTCCTTCAGGAAGACGCCGCTCGATATGTTCCAGTCCCACGGCGTAAAGCGCGTGACGTAGCTGATCTTCGGCACGGCGGTCTCGCTGTGCGGCAGGCGCCCGCGATACTCGGCGAAGCCGCTGCCGGTTTCCTTCGCGGCGTTCAGGATCGTGACGAACAGCGGCTTGCCGTCCGGATCGAGATAATCGCCGACCTGCGTGCCGACCAGCTTCGGCAGCGTCGGATGCATCAGCACGACCGGCTTCGAGTCCATCACGAACACGTAGCCCGAATCGCCGTAGCGCATCGCGGCCAGGCTCGCGAGCGCGTCGCGCTTCGCGTCGGCCTCGGGCAGCGTGCCGCTCTGCGCGAGCGCGTGATACGCCTTCACGATGCCGGCTGCCGAATCGACGAGATTCGCGATGCCTGCCTTGCGTTCGGCGAGCATCGTCGCGCGCGTCTCGTACGCGCTCCATGCGCCGACGCCCAGGAGACCGATCCATACCAGCGCAAGCGCGAGCCACAGCTTGCGGTTCAAACTCATTCTGCTCATCTGCGTGCCTTTGTCGATGTCGATGCGCACGCTGCGCGCGAACGGCCTGCCGCGCGCAAACGCTTGCCCATTTATTTACGGCACCGAGGCTTACAACTTGAATACGAGCAGGCACTGCGAACCGGCGATCGACATGCCGCCTGCGCACCGCCCCGCACCGCGACCGCCGACGCGACAGTCCGCATCCGCTGTGCTAAAAAGACCGGCCAGCCGGCACACGAAGAGCCGGCACCATTCCGGGGGCCATCCATGTACGTCATCGACATTCACTACACCGCATCGCTCGAGCGCATCGACGACGCGCTCGAACGCCACCGCGCATTTCTGCAGCCGCAGTTCGACAAGGGCATCTTCATCGCGGCCGGGCCGAAGGTGCCGCGCGAAGGCGGCGTGATCCTCGCGGCCCGCATCGATCGCGACGAGCTGGACGCGATCCTGAAGACCGATCCGTTCGTCATCGAGGGGCTCGCCACGTATCGCGTGACGGAATTCCGGATCACGCGTGCCGCCTCCGGCTTCAACGTGCCCGCGCTGCCGTAACGCGACGCCTGCGCGGCCCCTGCGCGAGGCGCGCGCAGGCCGACACGCCGCCCGACGGGCAGCATTCAAACAACGAATCGAGAGGGAAAGCGTGACGGCGCGTGGCGGCCGTCACGTGATCGCCAGGCCGGGCGCCCGGCGGCGACTGGTCAGTCGACCAGCAGCTTCAGGTCGTGGACCCACGGGCCGGGGCCCTGGCCATCGCGCACGAACAGGCGCAGCTTGCCGTCGCGGTCGAACACGTAGCTCGCTGCGGTGTGATCCATCGTGTAGCTGCCGGGCGTCTTGCCGGGCACCTTCGCGTAGTACACGCGGAAATCCTTCGTGACCTTCTTCAGCGCCGCTTCGTCGGCCGGCCGCAGGCCGATGAACGACGGATCGAACGCGGGCACGTACTGGCCGAGCAGCGCCGGCGTGTCACGCTCCGGATCGACGGTGACGAACAGCACCTGCACGCGCTTCGCGGCATCGGGCCCGAGCTGCTTCAGCGCTTCGGACAGCTCGGCCATCGTCGTCGGGCACACGTCCGGGCAGTGCGTATAGCCGAAGAACATCACGACCGCACGGCCCTTGAAGTCGGCGAGCGTGCGCACCTTGCCGGCCGTATCGGGCAGCGAGAAGTCGCTGCCGAACTGCGTGTTGCCGGTGATGTCGAGATTCTGGAATTTCGGCGCGTTGTCGCATCCGGCGAGCAGCAGTGCTGCCGTGAATGCGCATGCGAGCATCCAGCCTTGGCGCGCGCGGCGCCCGAACCGTGATTGGAGCATTGCGTTCAAACCGTGCGGTTACACGCCGAGCAGCGGGCGTGCATAGTGATCGACGAGCAGCGCGGCGAACAGCAGCGACAGATAGACGATCGAGTAGCGGAAGGCCTTGCGGGCGAGTTCGTCCGAATAGTCGCGATGGATCTTCCACGCATACGCGAGGAACACCGCGCCGAGCAGCACCGCGCTCGTCAGGTAGACAGCCCCGCTCATCCCGGAGATGAACGGCATCAGCGTGACCGCGAACAGGATCACCGTGTACAGCAGGATGTGCAGCCGCGTGAACTTCTCGCCGTGCGTGACGGGCAGCATCGGCAGCCCGGCGTTCTCGTAATCCTTGCGGCGATACAGCGCGAGCACCCAGAAATGCGGCGGCGTCCACACGAAGATGATCAGCACGAGGATCCACGCGTCGCCCGGCACCGCGCCGGTGACCGCGGCCCAGCCGAGCGCCGGCGGCATCGCACCCGATGCGCCGCCGATCACGATGTTCTGCGGCGTCATCGGCTTGAGCAGCAGCGTGTAGATCACGGCGTAGCCGACGAAGGTGGCGATCGTCAGCCACATCGTCAGCGGGTTCGTGAACGTATAGAGCGTCCATGCGCCGACGCTGCCGAGTACGGCCGAGAAGATCAGGATCTGCGGGGTCGTGATCTCGCCGCGCGCGGACGGGCGCCACGCGGTGCGACGCATCATCGCGTCGATCTTCTGTTCGACGAGGCAGTTGATCGCGAACGCGGCGCCGGCCAGCAGCCAGATGCCGACCGTACCGCCGATCAGCACGTGCCACGGCACCATGCCCGGCGTCGCGAGGAACATGCCGATCACCGCGCAGAACACCGCGAGCTGCGTGACACGCGGCTTCGTCAGCGCCATGTATTGCGAAAACCGGCTACCGGGCGATTGGGAGAGGGTGCTTTGCATGGGGGCGGTCACGCCGGGGCGGCGTCGCGCGCAGGCTGCGCGACACGGCCGGGGCGGCTTGAAAGGATGCGAAAGTTTAACATGACGACGAGCAGCAGCAGGATCGCGGCCCCGCCGTTGTGCGCGACGGCGACCGGCAGCGGCCACTGCAGCACGATGTTGGTCAGGCCCGTCACGAACTGCAGCAGGACGACCAGCAGCACGCCGTTCGCGGGCCGCCGCAGCGACTCGAAGCGACGCATCTTCAGCGCAAACGCGACCAGGTACGCGACCACGACGAACGCGAACGTGCGATGCGTCCAGTGGATCGCGACCAGCGCGTCCTGCGTGATCGCGTCGCCGTCCTTCGTCATCCCGAGCGCGCGCCACAGGTGGAAGCCGTGCTGGAAGTCCATCGGCGGGATCCACTGGCCGTTGCAGGTCGGGAAGTCGGTGCACGCGAGCACCGCGTAGTTGGTGCTCACCCAGCCGCCGAGCGCGATCTGCACGACCAGCAGCACGAGCGCCGCGAGCGCAGCCGCGCGATAGCGGCCGGCTTCGGGGTCATACGACGGCAGCGGCGTCTGCCGCGCCGCGAGCCAGCCGAGCGTGCCGAGCAGCGTGAGGCCGAGCAGCAGGTGGATCGTGACGATCACCGGCTGCAGCTTCATCGTGACCGTCCACGCGCCGAACGCGCCCTGCACGAGGATCAGCAGCAGCAGGCTCGTCGGCCACCACGGCGACACGTGCAGCGGGCGGCGGCGCAGTCGCGCGGTCCACGCGATCGCGACCTGCGCGATGATCAGCACGCCGATCGCCATCGCGAAATAGCGGTGGATCATCTCGATCCACGCCTTCGACATGCTGACGGGGCCCGTCGGCATCGCCTGGTGCGCGGCCGTGATCGCGGCGTGCGCGATGAACGGCGACGACGTGCCGTAGCAGCCGGGCCAGTCCGGGCAGCCGAGCCCCGAATCGGTCAGCCGCGTGAAGCCGCCGAACATCACGAGGTCGAGCGTCAGGAAGGTGGTGATCCACACCAGCTTGCGAAACTTGTTGTCGTCGGCCTTCACCCACACGTAAGACAGCGGCAGCAGCGCGATGCAGAAGCCGATCAGGCCGAGTTGCAGTAGATACGACATCGGTTCATTGCCTCTCGTGTTGCCTTAGCCGATGCTCGACCACTTCAGCAGCTTCGTCACGTCCGCCTTGATCTTGCCGGGATTCGGATCCTTCGGGAAACGCATCATCAGGTTGCCGTTCGGATCGACCATATAGATGTGGTCGCTGTCCTTCGTGCCGGCGTCGGCCGGCAGCCACGCGGCCACCGCGGCCGGGTCGGCGACGAGACGGCGCGTGTCGGGGTACGCGTCCAGCACCTTCTGCGGCATCGCGCCCGCATCGCTGCGCAGCCACACCATCGTGAGGCGGTGCCGCTCGCCCGCCTGCGTGACGCGGATCTGGCGCATGAAATAAAGCTTCTGCGCACACGCGTCGTCGCACGCGCTGCGGTCGGTCATCACGAACAGCCACACGCCGCGCAGCGACGACAGCGGCACGGTCTTGCCGGTTTCGTCGGTCACCTGCAGATCTGCGGGGATCGGACGCTGCGGCTCGATCAGCGTGCCGTAGTTGGTCGAGCCGCCCTTCGGCTTGATCACGTAATAGGTAAAGTACGACGCGATCATCGGTGCGGCGCACACGAGACCCAGCAGCACGAGCATCCAGCGGCCGCGCTTGCGGGCCGCGGGCGAGATCGGCGCAGCGGCCGGACCCTGACGGGAAGATTGCATGGACAAATCAGACCTCTCGAAACGAACCCGCGGCGCCGGCGCCGCGTCCTGGCATGGCACTCACGCGCCGGCCGACTTCTTCGCCGCACGCCGCGCGGCGTACAGGCCGAAGCCGAGCGCGGCCGCCGCCATCGCCCACCACTGAAACATGTAACCGTAATTGCGCTCGACGCCGGTCGTCGCCGCCGGCCAGTCGCGCACGAGCTTGTCGCCGTCGTCGCTCGTCTGCTGGATCACGAACGGCTGAAGCGGCAGCCCCGTTTCCTTCGCATACGCGGCGACGTCCAGGTTCTGCCGGATCTTCTGGTGCGCCGCCGACCCGCCTTCACCGAGCTCGAACGCCCGCGACGCGTCGGCGCGCGCGATGCCCACGATCTCGACGTCGCCCGCGGGCGTCGCGAACGGCTCGATCGCCGTGCGATCGGAAATATTGCGCGGCAGCCAGCCGCGGTTCACGAGCACGACGCCGCCGCCCGTGAGTTTAAACGGCATCACGACGTAAAAACCCGGCTGGTCGTTATACGGCCGATTGTCGAGGAACACGGCTTGGTCGGGCAGGAAGCGGCCCGTCGCACGCACGCGATGGAACTCGATCGACGCGAGCGGCATCGGCTGCGCGCCGACGTCGACGGGCGCAGCCTGCTCGTAGCGCTCGATGCTCGCCTGCAGCGCTTCCTTCTGGTGCGCGCGGTCGCGCTGCCAGAAACCGAGACGGATCGTGACCGCAACGACGACGAGGATCAACAGCGCAGGCAGCCAGCGTATCTTCATCATGCGGCCCGCCCGGCACATGCCCGAAAGCGAAGTGCGATAATTATCCTCTTCCTTTCGAATTGCCGTCGTCCGGTTCGTGTCATGCACATACTCGTTCCCATCGCCTTCGTCCTCATCATTGCCAGCATGGGCTCGGCGCTCTACTTCATGATGCACGACCGCGGCCACACGAAACGCATGGTCTGGTCGCTCGCCACCCGCGTCGGGCTGTCGGTGTCGCTGTTCCTGCTCATCCTGATCGCGAACTGGATGGGCTGGATCCATTCGACCGGCCTGCCGATCGGGCGTTGATCGATTTGCCGCCGCGGCCGCTGTGACATTTCGCCGCACGGCCGCAGCACCAAGCAAAAGCGCCGCCTGACTGAGTCGCGGCGGCGCCCGGGTGGTGAAGGCCGGCAGTCATGCTGCCCGGCCGACCCAATGAAAACGGCCCGCGCATTGCTGCGCGGGCCGTTGTTCCATTTACAGCCAGTAGACGACGACGTACAGGCCGAGCCAGACGACGTCGACGAAATGCCAGTACCACGCGGCGCCTTCGAATGCGAAGTGGTGATCGGGCTTGAAGTGGCCGCGGATCATCCGCACCAGCACCACCGCGAGCATCGTGCCGCCGAGGAACACGTGGAAACCGTGGAAGCCCGTCAGCAGGAAGAACGTCGAACCGTACACGCCCGAGTTCAGCGTCAGGTTCAGTTCGTTGTACGCGTGGTAGTACTCGAAGCCCTGCAGGAACAGGAAGCAGATACCGAACGCGAGCGTCGCGGCCAGCCAGGCGATCGCCTTCTTGCGATGATCGTCACGCAGCGCGTGGTGCGAGATCGTCAGCGTCACGCCCGACGACAGCAGGAACGCGGTGTTCAGCGTCGGGATCGGCCACGGGCCCATCGTCTTGAAGTGACCGGCGAGCGCGGCGGGGCCTTCGTTCGGCCACACGGCGGAGAAATCCGGCCAGATCAGCTTGTAGTCGAGGCTGCCGAGCTGATGCAGCGCGATTTCACGTGCATAGAACAGTGCGCCGAAGAACGCGCCGAAGAACATCACTTCCGAGAAGATGAACCAGCTCATGCTCCAGCGGTACGACTTGTCGACGTTCTTGCCGTAGTGACCGCCTTCCGATTCGGCGATCGCGTCGCCGAACCAGTGATACAGCGTAAAGAGCAACCAAAGCAGGCCGAGCAGCGCCGTAAACGGCGCCCAGTCGTGACCGTTGATCCACAGCGCTGTCGATCCGAGCATGACCAGCAGGCCGATGGCCGCGCTGATCGGATGCTGCGACGGATGCGGCACGAAATAGTACGGGGTCTGGTTTTGACCGCTCATGCTTGATTCTCCACTTCAGTCCAATTTGTGTACCGGAAACCGCTCCGGCTTTATTTCTTGCGCGGCGTGACCACCACCGCTCCTTCCTGCACGCGGCGCCGTGACGCCGCGCACTGCATTCTTCCTTCGTGGCCGCGGGCTTCAACCCACGACGGCACGCACGATCAGGATCAGCACGCCGATGAACAAACCGGCTGCCAGCAACGCGACGATCAACACGTGCAGCGGATTCAGCTGCGTCGCGTCGGCCTCCAGGTCGCGCCGCTTGCGCACCCCGAAGAACGACCACAGCACGGCTTTCAGCGCCTGGCCGAACGACCCGCCCCGCTTGACCTCCGTCATCGCCTCGCCTCCGTCGTCATGCGTCCGGCTTCGCCGCGCCCTGCGCCGCGGTCTTGCCCGGCGCGGGCGCCGGCGTGGCCGGCGTATTCAGCTCGAAGAACGTGTACGACAGCGTGATCGTCTTCACGTCCTTCGGCAGCTTCGGATCGATCACGAACACCACCGGCATCTTGCGCGATTCGTTCGCGGCCAGCGTCTGCTGCGTAAAGCAAAAGCACTCGATCTTCTTGAAGAACTCCGTCGCCTGCTTCGGCGCGTAGCTCGGAATCGCCTGGGCAACGACCGGCCTGCCCTGCCCGTTCGTCACGTCGTACACGATCGTCGTCAGCTCACCCGGATGCACGTCGAGACTGTTGTGCTCCGGCTTGAAACCGAGCGGGCCGCGCGCATTCGCATCGAACTCGACCGACACCGTGCGGCTGGTGTCGACCTGCGAGTTCTTCACCTCGCGCTCGCTGACATCGCGCTGCACCAGGTTGTTGATGCCGGTGATCTGGCAGATCGCACGATACATCGGGATCAGCGCGAAGCCGAAACCGAACATCAGCCCGGCCACGACGAAGAGCTTCACCAGCATCGAACGATTGAACGCGCGATCGACGGCGCCCTCTTCCGGCTTCGACATACGACAACTTCCTCGCTACTGCGTCTGTTGCTGCATCAGTGAGTGGACAGCCACCACTGCTTGATCACGACACCCACAAAAAAAACGGCGGCGATGACGAGCAGGATGAGGCCGAGCCGCTTGTTGCCCGCGCGGACCTGCTCGGGCGTTCGTCTTTCTTGTGGATTCCGGTTCATCTGAAACTTCGCTGAAATTTCAATTCGGCGCCCGCCGCGCCTGCCTGCGCGGCAGGCAGCGGCGGAACGCACTGTGAAACTTACTCGACGTGCGGCGGTTGCTCGAACGTGTGGAAGGGAGCCGGGCTCGGCACCGTCCACTCGAGGCCTTCCGCGCCATCCCACGGCTTGTCCGACGCCTTTTCCAGCTCGCCGCCGCCACGGTAGGCCGGCAGCGCGACCGCGAACAGGAAGTACACCTGCGCGAGGCCGAAGCCGAATGCGCCGATCGTCGCCACCTGGTTGAAGTCCGTGAACTGCGCCGGGTAGTCCGCATAGCGACGCGGCATGCCTGCGAGACCGACGAAGTGCATCGGGAAGAACGTCAGGTTGAAGAAGATCATCGACGCCCAGAAGTGGATCTTGCCGCGCGTCTCGTTGTACATCCAGCCCGTCCACTTCGGCGCCCAGTAGTACCAGCCCGAGAACAGCGCGAACAATGAGCCGGCCACCAGCACGTAGTGGAAGTGCGCCACCACGAAGTAGGTACCGTGATACTGGATGTCGAGCGGCGCCATCGCGAGCATCAGGCCCGTGAGACCGCCGAACGTGAACACGAACAGGAAGCCGATCGCGAACAGCATCGGCGTTTCGAACGTCATCGAGCCGCGCCACATCGTCGCGAGCCAGTTGAACACCTTCACGCCCGTCGGCACCGCGATCAGCATCGTCGCGTACATGAAGAACAGCTGGCCGGTGACCGGCATGCCCGTTGCGAACATGTGGTGCGCCCAGACCATGAACGACAGGATCGCGATCGAAGCCGTCGCGTACACCATCGAGCTATAGCCGAACAGCGTCTTGCGTGCGAACGCCGGGATCACCTGCGACACGATCCCGAACGCCGGCAGAATCATGATGTACACCTCGGGGTGGCCGAAGAACCAGAAGATGTGCTGGTACATCACCGGGTCGCCGCCGCCTGCCGCGTTGAAGAACGACGTGCCGAAGTGACGGTCGAACAGCACCATCGTGATCGCGCCTGCCAGAACCGGCATCACTGCGATCAGCAGGTACGCCGTGATCAGCCACGTCCATGCGAACATCGGCATCTTCATCAGCGTCATGCCCGGTGCGCGCATGTTCAGGATCGTCACGACGATGTTGATCCCGCCCATGATCGACGATGCGCCCATGATGTGGACCGCGAAGATCGCGAAGTCCATGCCCGGGCCCATCTGCGTCGACAGCGGCGCGTAGAGCGTCCAGCCGGCGGCCGTCGCGCCGCCCGGCGCGAAGAACGAACCGACCAGCAGCACGGCCGCAACCGGCAGCAGCCAGAAGCTGAAGTTGTTCATCCGCGCGAACGCCATGTCGGACGCGCCGATCTGCAGCGGAATCATCCAGTTCGCGAAGCCGACGAACGCCGGCATGATCGCGCCGAACACCATGATCAGGCCGTGCATCGTCGTGAGTTCGTTGAAGAACTCCGGACGCATGATCTGCAGGCCCGGCTCGAACAGCTCGGCCCGGATGGCGAGCGCCATCACGCCGCCCGACAGGAACATGATGAACGAGAACAACAGGTACAGCGTACCGATGTCCTTGTGGTTGGTGGCGAACAGCCAGCGCCGCCAGCCGTGCGGCATTTCGTGCGCGTGGTCGTCGTGCGCGTGGTCCGCGGCTACGTCGTGCCCGATGCTAGACATGAGAATCTCCTAATGCGAATACGTCGACTAACTCAGCGACACGTCAAGCCGCCGGGCCGATCTCGACACGCCGGGCTTCCTTCGCGTCCGCCCCGCCCGTGATCGTTTCCGGCTTTTTGAGAATAATGTGGTCTTCCGCCACGCCTGCTGCCTTCAGCGCGTCGCGCACGGCCTGTGCACGATGCTTCGCCAGTTCGGCGTTTGCGTCGGCCGAGCCCGACTTGTCGGTAAAGCCCGACAGCGCGAGCTTCGCGTCCGGATGTGCCTTCGCATAGTCGGCCGCGGCGGCGATCGCCGCCTTCGCGTCGGCCGGCAGCACGCTCTTGCCCGTCTCGAAGTAGATCGTCGACAGTGCGGCCGATGCCGCTGCCGCCGGCTGCTCTGCGCCCGACGCGGCCTGCGCCGGCGCCGAAGCGGCTTCCGCCGGTGCTGCTGCCGCTGCGCCCGCCGCGTCTTCCGGCATCTTGCCGTTACGCGCGTCGGCCACTTGCTTCGGCTGCAGCAGGTCGTTCTTGTGGTTGCCCCACGAATTGCGTTCGTACGTGATGACCGACGCGATGTCGAGATCCGACAGCGACGCCCACGACGGCATTGCACCCTTGCCGTGCAGCACGCGCTCGACGTGGCCGGCGATCGGGCCGTTCACGATCGGGCTGCCGTCCATGGCCGGGAAGGCGCCGAGGCCCTTGCCGCTCACCTGGTGGCAGGCCGCGCAGTTCGCCTTGTAGACTTCCTCGCCGTGCGCGACGAGTTCAGCCATCGTGTAGACCTTGTTCGGATCGACTGCGGCGCTGGCCAGCTTGGCCTTCTGCGCGGTGACCCACTTCGCGTAGTCGTCATCCGACAGGACTTCGACGACGACCGGCATGTACGCGTGTTCCTTGCCGCACAGCTCGGTACAGAAACCGCGGAACGTACCGACCTTGTCGGCCTTGAACCACGTGTCGCGCACGAAGCCGGGGATCGCATCCTGCTTCACGCCGAACGCGGGCACGTACCACGAGTGGACGACGTCGTTCGCGGTCGTGATGATGCGGATCTTCTTGTTGACCGGCACGACGAGCGGGTTGTCGACTTCCTGCAGATAGGTGTCGGTGATCGGCTTCTTGCCCATCACTTCGTCGCGCGGGGTGCTGAGCGTCGACAGGAAGCCGATGCCCTCGCCCGGGCCCTTCACGTAGTCGTAGCCCCACTTCCACTGGTAGCCGGTGACCTTGATCGTGAGATCGGCGTTGGTCGTGTCCTTCATCGCGACGACGGCCTTCGTCGCCGGCAGCGCCATCAGCACGACGATGACGAACGGCACGATCGTCCAGATGATCTCGACGGTCGTGCTTTCATGGAAATTGGCGGCCTTGTGGCCCTTGGATTTGCGGTGCGCGAAGATCGAATAGAACATCACGCCGAACACGCCGACGAAGATCACCGTACACAGGATGAGCATCATCGTGTGGAGATCGTAGAGCTCCTCGGCGATCTTCGTGACAGGCGGCTGAAAGTTGATCTCGTTGACGCGGGGGCCGCCCGGGCTATCACCGACCGCCAGGGCGGCACCGGCAAAGAGCAATCCGCTGCATGCCAGCACGCCCGTGAGGGCTCGCTTGATTGTTTTCATAGCATCCTTACCCAAAATTTCCATTCAAACCCTCCCCCGTCGCAAGCTACCGGCCATATCCGCCGGTGCCCGCGCCTCGTCAGCCGCAGCGCCTGAGCGACACGCGCAGTTCGTCGGCGAACTGCGCACGCTTGTACTGCGCGAGATGCTGCCCGATTACGACGGTCTGCCCGCGCGATACCAGCCGAATCGGATCGCGTGGCGTCGCACCCGGCTCGACCCGCACCCAGCGCGGGTTGAATTCGATCTGCGTGAGCCGCTCCGCATCCATCCGCTCGATCACGAGCCGGTGCGGATACAGCCTGATGCGTTCGTAATCGACCGCATGGCGAGCATAGATCGCAAATGCGACACCCACAGCCAGCAACTCGATTCCGGTGAAGGGCATGACGAGCCAAGCCCCCCGCCACATCAGCAATGTCGCGATCACCAGCGAGAAGCCCGCGAGCGACGCGTAAAACAGCACGAACTGGCGCGGTGACGCCGAACAGTTGCGTTTCATCAGCCAGTCTTCGAGGACCGGCTCGCCGTTCGTCGTCTCCGCCAAAACCCTCGCTGCTTCCATCGCCGCCTCACGCGAATGGCATGCGATGCATGCCTGCATCGGACTCGTCGCCCCGTATTGCGGGGACCCCGGGACGACAAGCTGACGCATTATAGGCGGGTTCAATGGCATCCACAAGCAAGCGACTATCGGCCCGCGAGCCAAGCGCGACAAGCTTTTCGGCCATTTTAGGCGCCAATTCGACCCCGCTTTGCGCCGCTAATTTCAGACATAACAAAACCCCTCTTTACCGCTTTACCGATTCTTCGGACGCCCCTTTCCGATGTCCTCGATGCGCACGATCCCGTGCCCTTCGGCAGTCGTGCGCGGCACGGCCTTCCACGCATGGCCGTAGATCACTTCGAAGGTCAGCGGAATCGTGCCGTCCTCGCGCCGGCGGGCCTCCAGCGCGTCGCCGAGCGCCGCGCGGAAGCGCCGCGTCGCGCGCTGCGGCGCCTCGCGGTCGAACGGATAGGCGCCCCAGCGGCGCACGTCGGCCAGCAGGGAGTCGGGGGATTTGTAGGTGACGGTCAGCACTTCCTGATCCATCACGGGAATCTCGAAGCCGCTCTCGACGAGCATGTCGCCGAGGTCGTGCATGTCGACGAAATCGATCACGCGCGCGGCGGGCGGCGCCATGCCGAGCGCCGCTTCGGCGTCGGCGCAGGCCGCGCGCAGTTCGCGCAGGGTATCGGGGCCGAGCGTGCTGAACATCAGCAGCCCGTTCACGCGCAGCACGCGCTGCCATTCGGGCAGCACCGCGTCCGGGCGCGAATGCCAGTGGAGCGCGAGATTCGACCAGATCAGGTCGAACGCGCCGCCGGGGAACGGCAGCGCGGCGAAATCGGCCTGCGCGACGCGCGGGCCA
>NZ_JAAGPB010000223.1:0-13511 GCF_017104585.1 Burkholderia sp. Ac-20392 | reverse complement strand
GTGGATTACCGGCTGGCGCCCGAGCATCCGTATCCGGCCGCGGCGGACGACGCGATTGCCGCGACCCGATGGGTGATCGCGAACGCGGGTGAGCTGGGCGGAAGCGACGTCGTGGCGGTGGCCGGCGACAGCGCCGGCGGCAATCTTGCGGCGGTCGCCGCGCTGCAGTTGCGCGGCTCGGGCATCGCGATCGCGCACCAGTTGCTGCTGTATCCGGTCGTCGATTGCGCGACCGAGCATCCGTCGTACGAAACGCTCGGCAACGGCTATTTCCTGACGGCGGACATGATGCGCTGGTTCAAGCACCACTATTTCGACGACGGCGCCGATCGCGCGTCGCCGCTTGCCAGCCCGCTCGCCGTGCAGGACGTCGCGGGCGCGGCGCCGACGACGATCGTCAGCGCCGAATTCGATCCGCTGCGCGACGAGGCCGAAGCGTATGCGCTGCGTCTCGCGCAGGCCGGTACACCGGTGACGCTCGTGCGCTGGCCGGGCCAGCTTCACGGTTTCGCGAGCATGCTCGGCGCCGTCGATGCAGCCGACCGCGTGCTGACCTTCGGCGCCGACGCGCTGCGCCGCGCGTTCGACGCGACGGAGGCACCATGACACTCGCCGGCACGCTTGAGATCGTCGAAGAGTTGCGTGCGGGCCGAATGGTCCTGCTCGTCGACGAAGAGGATCGCGAGAACGAAGGCGATCTCGTGATCGCCGCCGACCACGTGACGCCCGACGCGATCAATTTCATGGCGCGCTTCGGGCGCGGGTTGATCTGCCTGACGCTGACTGCCGAGCGCTGCGAGCAACTGAAGCTGCCGCCGATGGCCGATCACAACGGCACGCCGTTCGGTACCGCGTTCACCGTCAGCATCGAGGCGGCCGAAGGCGTGACGACCGGCATTTCGGCGGCCGATCGCGCTCATACGATCCGTGCGGCGGTGCGGGCCGGCGCCCGCCCGGACGATCTCGTGCAACCGGGCCACGTGTTCCCGATCGCCGCGCGCCCGGGCGGCGTGCTCGTGCGTGCGGGGCACACCGAGGCCGGCTGCGATCTCGCGGCGCTCGCCGGGCTCACGCCCGCATCGGTGATCTGCGAGGTGATGAACGACGACGGCACGATGGCGCGGCTGCCCGAGCTGAAGACGTTCGCCGCGCATCACGGGCTGAAGATCGGCACGATCGCCGACCTGATCCATTACCGACGCGAACACGAATCGCTCGTCGAACGCGTCGGCGAGCGACCGCTGCATACGCCTTGGGGACGATTCCGCGCGATCGAGTATCGCGACACCGTGCACGGCGCACCGCATCTCGCGCTCGTGCGCGGCGAGCCCGATCCGTCGACGCCCGTGCTGACGCGCGTGCACGAATGCCATTCGCTGCTCGACCTGCTCGATGCGGAGCCGTCCGCGCATTCGTGGCCGCTGCATGCCGCGCTGCAACGGATCGACGCGGCCGGCTGCGGGGTCGCCGTGCTGCTCGACTGCGACATGCGCGGTGACGCGATGCGAATGCCGGCCAGCCATGCGCGCCGGGACGGACGCGTGACGGGGATCGGCTCGCAAATCCTGCGCGAGCTCGGCGTGCGGCGGCTGAACGTGCTGTCGAGTCCGTTCCGGCTGCCTGCGCTGTCGGGGCACGACCTCGAGATCATGGCGTTCATTCCGCTCGGCGACGACGATCCGGAAAGCGCGCGGGGTGCGCACGCGAGCCCGTTGCGGGTGGCGTGATGCGTTGACGCGGGATGGCTGGCGGGTTTTCGCTTGACAGGCTATCGTTTGTTTTTATCCAATACAGCCCATAGTTTGTATTTGTACAATACATGCCATAGACTGTATTTTCAGATTACAAGCGATCGCCTGTCACCCTGCGGAGCGCCCGATGGCCTTTCCTGTCCAGACCCTGACCCAGTTGCGTCCGATACTCGTCGGCTTCCGGAAGGCCGCGGGCCTCACGCAGGCGCAACTGGCCGCCCGCCTGGGCGTCACGCAGCAATCCTACGCGCAACTCGAGGCCAACCCGTCGGCGGTCAGCATCGAGCGGCTCTTCAAGGTGCTGAACACGCTCGGCGTTCACATGACGCTCGCCCTGGGCAAGCAGGACGTGTCAGCGGCATCGGTCGATCCTGTTCCCGCGCCCGATGCCGCACCGGCGGTGCGCAAACCGGCCGCGAGCAAACGCACGCAGAATACGGTGCGCGGCACCACGCCCGCTCAAAATCCAGCCAAACCCGCAACCGGCGCCAAGCGCAAGCGACCCGCGACCGCAACACCCGGCAAGCCACGGGTTTCGAAGCGGGAGGACTGGTGACGATGGCCACGCGTGCCCGTCTCGACCGGCTCAACCTGTGGATGAACGGCATTCCGGTCGGCTACTGGGAACTCCGGCGCGGCGTCGAGCGTCTCGTCTACCTGCCTGAATGGCTCGACGATCCACAGGGGAGGCCGCTGTCGCTGTCGCTGCCCTTCACGCCCGGCAACCAGCCGCACCAGGGCGCGATCGTCGCCGATTACTTCGACAACCTGCTGCCGGACAGCGAGCCGATCCGCCGTCGCATCGCCCAGCGTTACCGGCTCCGATCGACGGCACCTTTCGAACTGCTCGCGTCGATCGGCCGCGATTGCGTCGGCGCGATCCAGATGCTGCCGCCCGGCGAAACACCCGTCGATCTCGAGACGATCGACGGCGTGACGCTCGACAACGCAGCCGTCGCCGACGTACTGCGCCAAGCGACCGCTGCGCCGCTGCCCGGCCGCGCGGAGCCTGAGGGCGGCCTGCGCCTGTCGATTGCCGGCGCGCAGGAAAAGACCGCGTTGCTGCGTCAAGGAAACCGCTGGCTGCGACCATTGGGCAGCACGCCGACGACGCACATCTTCAAGCTGCCGCTCGGACGCGTCGGGAACATGCAGGCTGACATGCGGACGTCCGTCGAAAACGAATGGCTGTGCTCGAAGCTCGTCGCCGCGTACGGCCTGCCGGTCGCGCCGTGCACGATCGGCCGGTTCGACGACCAGAAGGCGCTTATCGTCGAGCGCTTCGACCGGCGTCCGTCGCGCGACCGCACGTGGATCCTGCGGTTGCCGCAGGAAGACATGTGCCAGGCGACCGGCACGCCCGCCGGCACGAAATATGAATCCGACGGCGGCCCCGGCATCGAGACCATCATGGGCATCCTCGCGAATTCGGCCGATGCCGCGCACGACCGGATGAGTTTCTTCGTCGCTCAACTTGTGTTCTGGGTGCTGGCGGCGATCGACGGCCACGCGAAGAACTTCAGCATCGCGCACCTGCCCGGCAACACCTACCGCAGCACGCCGCTGTACGACATGCTGTCCGCGCATCCGATCATCGGCACGCGCCGCAACCAGCTTCCGCCGCGCCGCGCGCGGCTCGCAATGGCCGTGTGCGGGAAGAACCGGCACTACGTGATCGACGAGATCCAGCCGCGCCACTGGATCGCGCAGGGCCGGCGTGTCGGCCTGACCGAAGATGACGTGCGCGCTGCGATGGCGGCCGTCGTTGCTCGCACGGAACCTGCGATCGCCGAAGCCGCCGCGCAGATCCCGGCGGATTTTCCGGCGGACCTGGCGGACGCGATCTTCGACGGCATGCGTCGGCAGAGCCTCAAGCTGCGCGCGGCCGGGTAGTCTCGGCGGTCGCTCGCGGCGACACGCTACTCGCCGGCGGCGAAGCGCCGGCAATGCTCCAGATACCCCGCTTCGTGGCTGCTCACGAGCTGGACGATGCTGTTCCACAGCCACATCGGTGCATCGATCGTCTTCGCGCGGTTGCGGCCGAGCTCCGTGCGCCACGCCGTGCGTGTCGGTTTGTCCATCTGGCGTGCGTGAGCTGCGCCGACCACGGCACCGAGATAGCGCGCGACGTCGCGCGCATCGTCCTCGGCGAGCAGATCGATGTCGAGCTTCAGGTCCTGCGGCAACAGTTCGCGGATCACGACCGCTCGATCGAGCAGGCGCGCGGCCCGCATCCGCTCGCCGAGGGCCGGCGACAGATGCCGCGCGCCTTCCACGACGCGCTCGGCGTTGTCGCGCGGCATCGCGGCCGTTTCGTCGCGCGGTGCGGCAGCCGTCACGCCCTCCTTGATGTCCATCAGACACAGGTCGTCGCCGTCGCTGACGTCGCCGTCGATGTCGAGCAGCACCGCGTAGCGCAGCCGTCCAAGCGAACTGCAGCCCTTCACCCAGTACGCCGCGTCGAGCACGTCGATCTTGCCCCCGTCGTTGCGGCCCTTGAGGCTTGTCGCGAGCGTCGCGATCGCATCGTCGCCGAACAGCTTGCCGATCGCACGGGATTCCTTCGCACTCAGCGGCCAGAAGCGGCGGCCAAGCGGAATCGTCGGCGCGAGCCCTTCGATCCGTTCGACAGCAAGTTGCCGCCACGAGCGGCGCATGGCCTGCTTCATCACGAGGTGCACCGGTTCGGGGCGTTCGGGCAGCTTCGCGTTGCGGCTGCCGAATGCCGATGCATAACCGGCCGTCATCGCTTCCATCATGTGCACGATCGTCAGGCCCGCCAGTGCGGACCCGCGCGCGGCCGTCGCCAGCGACAGCCCGAGGCGGATCAGGTCGTGAACGGGATTGCCGACGACCGTCTGGTCGAGATCCCGGATCTGCACGTCGACCTTCCCTTCGCTATTCGCGACCGGGCCGAGGTTGCCGGTATGACAATCGCCGCAGATCCATATCGACGGGCCGTGCGGCAGTGCGCTGCCGTTGGTTTCGACGAGCCATTCGTAGAAGCGGGCCGTATTGCCGCGCACATACGCGTGAGGCGAACGCGCCATCTTCCGGCGGCGCTGCTCGGTCAGGATCGCCTGACGCCCGGCGGGTTTCGGCAGGCGTTTCTGCATCGGCTTCTGCTTCGGCTTTGACTGGCTGCTCATGCGGTTCTCCGGATGGTCCTGTCGTGTGCGGCACGCCGCTTCGTACGATGCCATTGATCGATGCATTTCTGCAAACCGGTAGCGTCGCCGATGCCCGAACGCCACGGGCCGCCGTCTCATGCTTCATTCGACCGGATCGGGCCATCCACCTGGACGATGCGCGCCGGTGCGGTTTGCGCACAATGACCGTCAAGCCCATTCCCGACGTCTGCCCGACATGGAACCGACCGAACTGTCCATCGCGTTCAGCCCGCTGCAGATCGGCCCGCTGACGCTGCGCAACCGCCTGATCAAGTCCGCCACCAATGAGGGCATGACGCCGAACGGCGTGCCGTCGCGCGCGCTCGTGCGCTTTCACGAACGCATCGCCGAAGGCGGCGCCGCGCTGACGACCGTCGCGTACTGCGCGATCAGCGACGACGGCCGCACGTTCGTCGACCAGGCGCGGCTCGACGTGCCGACGGTGCGCCAGTTCCGCGCACTGACCGACGCCGTCCATCGCCACGGCGCCGCCGCATCGGCGCAGATCACGCACGGCGGCTGCTTCACGTTCCTGCCGTCGCTGTCGACCAGACGGCCGTTGAGCGCATCGGGCGGCTTCAACAAGGTCGGCGTGATGAGCGGCCGCTTCCTGAAGCAGGCGATGACGCGCGACCAGATGTCGGCCATCGCCGACGAATTCGCGCAGGCCGCACGCCATGCGCGCGACGCCGGCTTCGATGCAGTCGAGCTCCACATGGGGCACGGCTATCTGCTCAGCCAGTTCCTGTCGCCGTTGTACAACCGCCGCCGCGATGCGTACGGCGGCGACGCGGCACGGCGTGCCACGTTCCCGGTCGAGGTGCTGCGCCGCGTGCTCGATGCGGTGGGCCGCGACCTCGCCGTCGTCTGCAAGATCGGCGTGACCGAAGGCGTGCGCGGCGGTGGTACGGCCGACGACGCTTGTGAAATCGCGCGGCGGCTCGAAGCCGAAGGCGCGCACCTGCTCGTGCTCAGCGGCGGGATGAACGTCGAATCGGTGTGGCAACTGTTCGGCAGCCCGTTACCCGGCGACGCGCGCGCGAATGCCGACAACGCGATCGTGCGCACCGCGATGGCGCTGCAGAAGCTCACCGAGCCGAAGATGGGCGCGTTTCGCGAGATGTATTTCCTCGAACACTCGAAGAAGGTGCGTGCGGCCGTCAGGATGCCGCTCGCTTACCTCGGCGGCGTACGTTCGCGCGGGAACGTCGAGCTGGCGATGCGCGAAGGGTTCGACGCGGTGGCACTTGCACGCGCGCTCGTGTTCGAGCCGGATTTCGTCAACGGGCTGCGCGACGGCCGGCTCTCGCAGTCGGGCTGCACGTCGTGCAACCGCTGTGTCGTGTCGATGTACACGCCTGGCGGCACCGCGTGCGTGCTGCGCGAACCGAACGACCCCGCGCCGAATCGCGTGCCGGCCGCCGGCGCGTGAGGCTTGCCGTGTAACGCGTGACGCCCGATGTCTGACACGGGGCCCGGCGGTCACTCAGCCGGCGTCGCGCGCGCGGGCGAGCGCTGCGAGATTCCCTTCCCCGAACCCGTGGTGCCCCTTGCGCTGCACGACTTCGAAGAAGATCTCGCCGGGCCGGCGCTTGACGAAGGTCTGGAAGAACAGGCGCGGCACGCCATCGCTGCCGATCTCGCCGTCGACCAGCACCGCGCGACGGCGCAGCGCGTCGAGATCGACACCGTGCCCCGGCAGCCGTGCGTCGACGTCGTCGTAATAACGGGCCGGCGGCTCGATGAATTCGACGCCGTTCGCACGCAGCGCATCGACGCAGGAGAGGATGTCGTCGGTGGCCAGGGCGACGTGCTGCACGCCCTCGCCCGGATGGTCGGGCAGATACGCGTGCATCAGCTCGGTGCGCCGCGTGCCTTCCTCATAGACCGGAATCCGCACCGCGCCGCACGGCGACACCATCACACGCGATTCCTCGGACACATGCCAGTGCGCGTCGATTTCGTGGATCTCGCGAAAATGCAGCAGGTCGTGGTAGAAATCCAGCCACTCCTGCATACGCCCCACGCCGACGGTCTGCGTGAAATGATCGACCTGCTGCAGCCCGACGCCCACGCAGTCGAGATCGGTATGCGCGGTCGCGATGTCGATGGGCCGGAAATCGATGTCGAAGATGGAAATATCGCCGACGCCGCCGCGCTGGCCGTCACGCCCGCGCCAGCGGTCGATGAAATAGAGGTGCGAATCGCCGATGCCCTGGATCGCCGGAATCTTCAGCTCACCGACGCCGACCTTCTCGCCCTCGAACGCCCACGCGCCGAGCTCGATCGCCCGCTCGAACGCGCGCCGGGCGCTGGCCACGCGCAGCCCGATCGCGCAGACGCCCATCCCGTACTCCTCCGCGTAGCGCGCGGCGAACGAATCGGGCTCGGCGTTGATCAGGAAATGCATCTGCCCTTGCCGGTACAGCGTGACGTTCTTGCTGACGTGCCGCGCGATCGCCTTGAACCCGAGCTGCTCGAAGCGCTGCGCGAGCGCCTCCGGCATGGGCGCCGCGAATTCGACGAATTCGAGGCCGGCCATCCCGAGCGGATTGGCAGCCGGATCGGCAACGGGCGGCGTATCGCTGGACAGGGGGTGGGAATTGCCGGGCATTCCAGTCTCCGGGGGCTTGCGGTCGATGGGGATGGCGCTCGTCGCGTGCGGCATGCGCGGCCAGGGTGGCGCCCACGCATCCGCCCCGAACGGGCGAGTTATCAATGCTGCAGATTTTAACCAGTTCGTTCACGGCGGCACACCCTGGCCAAACGGGATATCGTCACGCCGCCTAGTGCAAACCCGGAAAGCGTTCGATAATCGCACGGACTTGAACGATAATCGCGCATTCTGTCCGATTGGCCAATTGCCGCCGTGCGGCGCGCGCCCTATTCTCCGTTCACCCATCGACTTCAATGCAGCATCGGACGCGGCGCCGCCACGATTCCTCGATGCGCCGTGCCAGGAGACATCGCCATGACCCCAACTTTCGACACCCTCGACGCCGCCGCCAGTGCCCGCATACGCAGCCAGGCCCGCAAGGCCGCGATCGGCAGCTTCGTCGGCGCCGTTGTCGACTGGTACGACTTCCTGCTGTACGGGATCGTCGCCGCACTGGTATTCAATTCCGAGTTCTTCCCGAAAGTCAGCCCGACGATGGGCACGCTCGCGGCGTTCGCGACCTTCGGCGTCGGCTTCCTGTTCCGGCCGCTCGGCGGCGTCGTGTTCGGCCACTACGGCGACCGGCTCGGCCGCAAGCGGATGCTGGTGCTGACCGTGATGCTGATGGGGCTGTCGACGGTCGCGATCGGCCTGCTGCCGGCATTCTCGACGATCGGCTGGTGGGCGCCCGTGCTGCTGGTGCTGATGCGCGCGATCCAGGGTTTCGCGGTTGGCGGCGAATGGGGCGGCGCGGCGCTGATGGCCGTCGAAAGCGCACCGAAGCAGAAGAAGGCGTTCTACAGCAGCGGCGTGCAGGTTGGCTACGGTGTCGGCCTCGTGCTCGCCACGGGCATCGTGTCGATCCTGAGCCACACGCTCGGCGAGGCTGCATTCAAGTCGTGGGGCTGGCGCCTGCCGTTCGTGTTCAGCATCGTGCTCGTGCTGATCGGGCTGTGGGTGCGCAAGAACATGGACGAATCGCAGGAGTTCGTCGAGAAGGTCGAACACGGCAACCGCAAGCTGCGCCTGCCGGTGCTGGAAGCGCTCACGCGCCATCCGAAGGCATTCCTGCTGATCATCGCGCTGCGCCTCGCCGAACTGTTCACGATGTATATCGTCACCGCGTTCGCGCTCAGCTATTCGACGACGAACCTCGGCATGTCGCGCGACCTGTTCCTGAACATCGGCCTGCTGGTGGGCGCGGTGAGCTGCGTGACGATCCCGTGTTTCGCGTGGCTGGCCGACCGCTACGGCCTGCGCCGCATCTACCTGATCGGCGCGCTGATCGGTGTCGCATCGGCGGTGCCGTTCTTCGTCGCGCTGGAGGCACGGTCGATCGCGTGGATCGTGATCTTCTCGATCCTGCTTGCCAATGCCGCGCACGACATGGTCGTGAGCGTCCAGCAGCCGCTGTTCACCGAGTTGTTCGGCGCCGAATACCGCTATAGCGGCGCGGGCGTCGGCTACCAGTTCGCGAGCGTGGTCGGCGGCGGGTTCACGCCGTTCATCGCGGTCGGCCTCGTCAGCGTGGCCGGCGGTTCGTGGCACCTTGTTGCCGGTTATCTCGCGGTGGGCTGCCTGATCTCGCTGGTGGTCGCCGCGCGGATGCGGGCGGCGCAGTAACAGCCTGACCAATGGCCGGCACGTCGCGTGGCCGGCCATCACACATCGGGCGACGGTGGCCGGCAATGGGCCCGCCGTCTCGCGTGTGCGACGTCAAACACTGTCAGCTACCCACCCCGATTCCCCCTTTTCCCCTCTGAACATTCCACGCCGCCCGCCGACCAATGGCATCATATGGGCCTACGTCAGTCACCGATACGCCCCCATATCATGTCGAATCTCATCGTCCACGGCGGCACTCCGCTGCGCGGGGACATCAAGCCGTCCGCGAACAAGAACGCCGTCCTGCCGATTCTGTGCGCCACCCTGTTGACCGATCAGCCGCTGCGCCTCATCGGCGTGCCGGATATCACCGACGTGCGCAAGATCCTCGACATCTTCCGCACGCTCGGCAGCGACGTGTCGGTCGACTTCACTACCGGCCTGCTCGAACTCCACCATCGCAACACGAAATTCGATCCGGCCGTCCATCGGCTGCCGGAAGCGATGCGCTCGTCGATCATGCTGATCCCGCCGCTGCTCGCGCGCTTCGGCGTCGCGCGCCTCGAGAACGACGTGAAGGGCTGCACGCTCGGCGTGCGCGAGATCGATCCGCACGTCGAGGTGTTCGAACGCTTCGGCGCGCACATCGAGCGCACGCCCGATTCGCTGATCGTCCGCACCGACGGCCCGCTGACGGCCAACGACCACTGGCTCGACTACGCGTCGGTGACGACCACGGAAAACTTCGCGCTGTGCGCGACGACCGCGAACGGCACGTCCACGCTGATGAACGCCGCGTCCGAGCCGCACGTGCAGGAGTTCTGCCAGTTCCTCGCGATGATCGGCGTCGCGATCGAAGGCATCGGTACTTCGCGGCTTTGCGTGACCGGCGGCCGCAAGCTCGGCGGCGGCGAGTTCCGCTTCGCCGAGGATTTCCACGAGATCGCGACGTTCCTCGCGCTCGGCGCGATCACGGGCGGCGACATCACGGTGCGCAACTCGTCGCCCGAGCATTTCCCGCTGATCGACCGTACGTTCGCGAAGTTCGGCGTCAACGTCACGCACCGCGACGGCTGGTCGCGCGCGGAACGCGACGGCCCGCTGCGCGTGCGCCGGCCGTTCACGCAGAACATCCTCACCAAGGTCGAAGCCGCGCCGTGGCCGTACCTGCCGGTCGACCTGCTGCCGATCTTCATCGCGCTCGGCGTGCGCGCGGAAGGCAGCGCGATGTTCTGGAACAAGGTGTACGACGGCGCGCTCGGCTGGTCCGGCGAACTGTCGAAGTTCGGCGCGCACGTGCTGCTGTCCGATCCGCATCGTCTGATCACGTTCGGCGGGCTGCAACTGACACCGGCGCGCGTCGAGAGCCCGTACATCATCCGCGTCGCGATCGCGCTGCTGATGGTGGCCGCGAGCATCGAAGGCCGCTCGGAAATCATGAACGCGCTGCCGATCCGCCGCGCGCACCCGCACTTCGTCGAGAACCTGCGCTCGGTCGGCGCGAACGTCGAGTGGACGAGCAGCGAGTAAGACCCTGACGGTACGGCGTAGGTCATCCGGGCGCCGTACCATCCTCCGCACCCGGCCGCCTCCTCCCGCGTTACTCGCCTCCCCCGCAATCGACATCGCCACCGCCCATGTGGTCGAACCCGTAGAGCATCACGGCCGTCGTGCCTCGCGCGGGGTTGCTCGGGCGCTTCGCGAGGCTTTGGTCGAGCGGGGCCGACGGATACTGGACACTCGTGTCCATCAGGTTGCCCGGCTCCGTCCGCAACTCCGCTTCGGTCAGCTTGCCTCCTTCCGCGCGCGGCAGCCCGAACGCCTTGCGCACGTCCGTTTCGTTCCACGTTCCCTTCAGCGTGACGGTCACCATCTGCAGCCTGCCTTGCTCCCAGTCCAGCTCGACCTTCGTCGCGAGCGGATGCACGCTGGCCGCGAGCCGGTCGGGGAACGCCGGGCCCTCGTAGTACGCCGTCGTGTTCTTGCACGCGTCACCGGTGTTCCGGTACTTCTTCAACGCGCAATTGAAGCGCTTGTCACGGTAGCCGAAGGTCGTTTCGACGTAGCAGCCGAATGTCGGCGACGTCATGCGTGGCCACGCACGCACATCGGCGGTCGGCTTCGGGAGGGGCGTGCCGGACGAAGGATTCGCCGCGGCAAGCAGCGGCACGGCCGTGACGAGCACGGCCAACACGGATTCGCGAATTTTCATTGTTCTGTTCCAGTCGAGGCGGCGATTCTAGCGCGGCTTCGCCAGAGCAATCGACCCTGCAATGCGGCGCAATAGCCACAAGACGCTCGGCATGTATTCCACATAAGGCGCGCACGTCAGGCTGATCCGGTCGTTCGGCGGGTCGCCGGTTGTCGTCGACGGTCATGTTCCGGGCTCGGGGCACACATCCAGCATCGAATCGTACAAGCCCCGGCTGCGTGTCGCGGCAGAGCCGATCTGCGCGATAATCGCCCATTCGCGCGCGATTACCGCGCACTCAGCCCTCTTCCGACGATGAAAAAGCCCGAACTCGACCGACGCGACTGGATTGCCGGCCTCGAAAAAGGCCTGGCGATCCTCGAGGCGTTCGACAGCCAGCATGCGCGCATGACGCCCACCCAGGCCGCCGCGCGCACCGGCCTCACACGCACGGCCGCGCGGCGCTATCTGCTGACGCTCGAATCGCTCGGCTACGTGTACACCGACGGCAAGCTGTACGGCCTCACACCGCGCGTGCTGCGGGTCGGCTGGTCGTACTTCGATTCGGCGCGCCTGCCGCGCACGGTCCAGCCCTATCTGCAGCAATTGAGCGCGTCGCTGAACGAGTCGGCGTACGTGAGCGTGCTCGACGGCTGGGAACTCGTGTTCATCGCGCGCAACGGCGTGTCGCGCGTGATGACGACCGGTTTCGTGCTCGGCGCGCGCGTGCCGGCGCCGCTCACGTCGCCGGGTGTGGTGCTGCTCGCCCATCATCCCGATCGCGAAGCCGTGCGCACGTGGCTCGACGACACCGAACTGCCGCCGTTCACGCCGCACACGATCACCAACAAGGCGCGTCTGCTCGAACAGGTCGACCAGGCACGCGACGCCGGTTTTGCGGCGATCGAACAGCAATTGCAGGTCGGCGTGCGCGGGATCGCGGTACCGCTGAAGAACCGTCACGGCGAAGTGGTCGCCGCGCTGAGCACGAACATGCCGATCGGCGCGGAGACGACCGACGCGGCCGTGCGGCGCGTCCTGCCGCACCTGCAGGAAGCCGCGCTCGCGATGCTGAATGTGCTGTAGCGGCAGCACCCACCCAGGCCGCGTCCACGGCCGCCCGATCTCGCTACGCGACGGATGGCGCCCACTTGCCGGAATCGGCCGTCTGCCGGCAGCGCTTCTTCCGTCTCACCCGATTCGCCACCACCGCGGCAGCAGATCGCGCACTTCGCGCCGCCGGTAACGGTCGTCGATCAAGTGCACGACACCTTCGTCGTGCTCGGTGCGGATCACGCGCCCAGCCGCCTGCACGACCTTCTGCAAACCCGGATACAGGTACATGTAGTCGTAGCCGTTGCCGAAACGCGCGTCCATCGCACGCCGCATCTGCTCGTTGACGTCATTGACCTGCGGCAGCCCGAGCGTCGCGATGAACGCGCCGATCAGCCGCTCGCCGACCAGGTCCACGCCTTCCGAGAACGCCCCGCCCAGCACCGCGAAGCCGACACCGCGCCCGCCCGCGTCGAAGCGCGCGAGAAACGCGTCGCGCTCGCTTTCGGCCATGCCGGGCGCCTGCGCCCAGACGGGCACGTCCGGATGTCGCGTCTGCATCAACGCGACCACGCGCCCCAGGTAGTCGAAGCTGCTCAGGAAGCCGAGGTAGTTGCCGGGCCGCGTCGCGTATTGCGCGGCGATCAGGTCGACGATCGGTTCGAGCGAACGGTCGCGGTCGCGCCAGCGCGTCGACACGTGGCTCGCGACGCGCACCGTCAGTTGCTCGGCGCGGAACGGCCCGTCGACGTCGAGCCAGCCCGTGTCGCCGGGCAAGCCGAGCGTGTCGCGGTAGAAGTGAAACGGGCTCAGCGTGCCGGAGAACAGCACGGTCGCGCACGCGGCTTCGTAGCGCGGCGCGAGAAAGCCGGCCGGAATCACGTTGCGCACGCACAGCGTCGACTGGACGCGGCGCCGGCGGCCGGCCGACGCAACGCCGTCGAGCGCCGGCTGGCGCGGCATCGGTTCGCCGTGCAGCGTCGCGTCGAAGATCGACGCGCTGTCGAACGCTTCGGCAAGCACGCCGAACTGGATCGCCTCGAAATGAAACCGCAGCAGTGCGTCGCCGTTCGCGCGCGGCGCGA
>NZ_JAAGPB010000222.1:0-13413 GCF_017104585.1 Burkholderia sp. Ac-20392 | reverse complement strand
GACCACCGGGACGTGCGGCGTCGGCACACGTTCGACCAAGACGGAATCGGGGTCAAGTGCACTTTGCGCGGGATCGGCCGGCGCCGCACCTGCGGCGTGCGGCGCGACCACTTCGGTGAGTACCGGAATCGCCGCGCTGGCAGGCGGCTGCGGTGCATCGGGCGCGGGCGCGCGCGCTGGCACCGGCTTGCCCGGCACCAGCACGTCGGTCAGCGTCGGGATCGAGGATGAATCGGCTTCTGTCACGGGAACACTCCGTTGACGGTGGCGGCTAGCTGCCCTGCTTGTAGTTGTTCAGCGCGTAGCCGCGGTCGCGGTAGAACCGGTAGCGGTCGCGGCCCGCGGCCAGCTCGTCCGGCGCATTGCCGACCACTTCGAGCAGGCGCTCGAAGCGGGCGAACTGCGCGGGCACGGCCGCGCCGAGGTTCAGCAGCACGTGATGATGCGGTGCGCGGTCGAGATCCGCGGCCAGCACGATGGGCGTGCCGGCTGCGTGCTCGCTGTCGACACCGCAATGCGGGATGAAATCGAGCGGCGAGAACGTCCAGAGCCGCTCGTCGAGCGCGCGCAGGCGCGCGGGCTCGGCGAGCACGACGACCGGCTGCCCGGCCAGGTAGGCCTTGCGCAGCAGCCGGCACGCGTACGCGAGCGAATCGCCGACGTTCGAGTGGAAATCGATCCGCGTCATTGCCCGCGTACCCGCAGCGTCGTCAACACCGCCATCACTGGCCGGCGCGGTCGATCAGGAACTGCGCGAGCAGCGGCACCGGACGGCCCGTCGCGCCCTTCGCTGCGCCACCCTTCCACGCGGTGCCCGCGATGTCGAGGTGGGCCCACGGATAGCTCTCGGTGAAGCGCGACAGGAAGCACGCGGCCGTCACGGCGCCGGCCGGACGCCCGCCGATGTTCGCGAGATCCGCGAAATTCGACTTCAGCTGATCCTGGTACTCGTCGTCGAGCGGCATGCGCCATGCCGGGTCGTTCGCTTCGCGCGACGCGTCGAGCAGTTCGCCCGCGAGCGCGTCGTCCGTCGAGAACAGGCCGCTGTTGTGGCCGCCCAGCGCGATCACGCACGCGCCCGTCAGCGTGGCGACGTCGATCACGGCGGCCGGCTTGAAGCGTTCGGCATACGTGAGCGCGTCGCACAGGATCAGACGGCCTTCGGCGTCGGTGTTCAGCACCTCGATCGTCAGGCCCTTCATGCTGGTGACGATGTCGCCCGGCTTCGTCGCGTTGCCGCCCGGCATGTTCTCGCAGGTCGGTACGATCGCGACGACGTTGATCTTCAGGCCCATCTCGGCGACCGCACGCATCGTGCCGAGCACCGAACCGGCGCCGCACATGTCGTACTTCATCTCGTCCATGCCCTCGCCCGGCTTCAGCGAGATGCCGCCCGTGTCGAACGTGATGCCCTTGCCGACCAGCACGACCGGTGCGGCCTTCGCGGCGGCGCCCTGGTAGTGCAGCACGATGAACTGCGGCGGCTCGACCGACGCGCGCGCGACCGACAGGAACGAGCCCATCTTCAGCGCCTGGATCTGCTTGAGGCCGAGCACTTCCGCCTTCAGGCCCCAATCCTTCGCGATCTTCTTCGCGGTGTTGCCGAGGTAGGTCGGCGTGCAGACGTTGCCCGGCAGGTTGCCGAGGTCGCGGGTGAGATCCATCCCGTTCGCGAGCGCGACGGCCTGCTTGACCGCGACCTTCGCGGCCTTTTCGTCGGACGGATCGACGCTGAACACGACGCGCTTGAGCGTGTGCGACGCCGGTTCCGGCTTGCTCTTCATCTGCGTGAAGCGGTAGGTCTCGTTGCGCAGCGCGAGAATCGCGGCACGCACGCCCCAGTCGGAGCTGCGCTCGTCGACCGGCAGTTGCGCGAGCGTGAACGTGACCTGGACGACCTTGGTCGCCAGCAGCGCGCGCCATGCGGCCGTCACGGCATCGTTATAGGCTTTCTGATTGAAAGCATCCTGCTTGCCGAGGCCGACGAGCAGCACGCGCGACGCGCCGATGCCCGACACTTCGTGCAGGAACAGCGTCTTGCCGCGCTTGCCGTCCATGTCGCCGGCCTTGATCACGCGCGAAATCAGCCCCTTGGTGGCCGTGTCGATGTCGAGCGCCGCGCCCGACAGGGTCTGCGCCTCGAAGATGCCGAGCACGATGCAGTCGGACTTCCCGGTCAGGAACCCCTTCGCCTCGCCTTTGCTCCAATCACAGCCTTTTATGCTAAAGTCCATCGCGCTTGTCCTCGGATAAAATCTGGGCTAAGGATGAAAGCCGCAATTATCCGCTATTTTTCCCGTGGCGGCGCGAGCGCTCCACCACGCGTGCGCAGCGTCCCGCCCTCTTCTCATCAAGAATGATCTTCGAACGCTCCCTCCAGCGCGAGCTTGCGTATACGGCTGGCGCCGTGTTCATGGTGCTGCTCACGATCATGCTCACGACGATGATGATCCGCATCGTCGGCTACGCCGCGTCCGGTGAAATCGATCCGCGGGACGTCCTCGTGCTGATCGGCCTCACCGTGATCGGCTACCTCGCCGTGATGCTCGTCGTCACGCTGTTCGTATCGATCCTGTTCGTGCTGACCCGGTGGTACCGGGACTCCGAAATGGTCGTGTGGCTGGCGTCGGGCGTGAGCCTCACGCGCCTCATCAAGCCGATCGGCGTGTTTGCCACGCCGATCATCCTGCTGATCGCCTTCTTCGCATTCGTCGGCTGGCCGTGGTCGAACCAGCAAAGCAAGATGATCAAGGCACGCTTCCAGCAGCGCGACGAGATCTCGCTGCTCGCGCCGGGCCAGTTCCGCGAATCGGCCTCGAACCACCGCGTCTTCTTCATCGAGAAGATGACGCCCGACCAGAGCAAGGTGCAGAACGTATTCGTGACCTCGACCGAGAACGGCAAGGTCAACGTGGTCGTGTCGCAGACGGGCCATACGGAAACGCGCGACGGCAGCCGCTTCGTCGTCCTGGAGGACGGCCGCCGCTACGACGGCACGCCCGGCCAGCCGAACTTCAAGATCATGGAGTTCGAGCGCTACGGCGTGAAGATCACGAGCACCCCGGTCACCAACGTGCAGACCACCAACAGCACACCGACGCCGGACCTGCTGCGCAACCCGACGAACGACAACCTCGCGGAATTCGCGTGGCGCGCGGGGCTGCCGCTGATCGCGATCAACCTGATGGTGCTCGGCATTCCGCTGTCGTACCAGAACCCGCGCCGCAGCCGCACGATCAACCTCGTGATGGCCGTACTGATCTATCTCACGTACTCGAACCTGCTGAACGTGGTGCAGTCGCAGATCGAGCAGGGCAAGATGTCGTTCGGCGTCGGCCTCGTCGGCCTGCATCTGGTCGTCGCGGTGATCGTCGCGTTCATCTTCTGGTTGCGCGTGCGCAATCGTCCGCTGTTTACACGCGCGCTGTTCGGCCGCTCGGGAGCATGATCGATGCGGCTCTATGAAAAGTACTTCGCGCGACAGATCTACGTCACGTTCGTCTTCATCCTGTTCGCGTTCTCGGGCCTGTTCTTCTTCTTCGACCTGATCAGCGAACTGAACTCGGTCGGGCACGGCAACTACAAGTTCGGCTACGCGGTGCTGCGCGTCGCGCTGCAGACCCCGTCACGCTTCTACGAAATCATCCCGGTCGCCGCGCTGATCAGCGCAATCTACGTGTTCGCGCAGATGGCCGCGAACTCGGAATTCACGATCTTCCGCGTGTCAGGTCTCGCGACCAACCAGGCGCTGCGCTCGCTCCTGAAGATCGGCGTGCCGCTCGTGATCGTCACCTACCTGATCGGCGAATTCGTCGGCCCGTACGCCGACCAGCTGTCCGAACGCGTACGGCTGCAGGCGCTCGGCGCGTCGGTGTCGTCGAACTTCCAGTCGGGCGTGTGGGTGAAGGACACGCTCGCGGCCCGTGAAAACGGCGAGCAGGTCACGCGCTTCGTCAACGTCGGCAGCCTGTCGCCCGACTCGACGATCAGCAACGTGCGCATCTACGAATTCGATTCGAAATTCCAGCTGCGCAACGTGCGGATCGCGCAGACGGGCCGCTACGAGCCGCCCGGCCACTGGCTGCTGAAGGGCGTCGATGAAACCGAACTGACGCCGATCAAGCCGATCAGCGGCCAGCCGGCCGACGCGCTGAACCCCGTATACCGGTCGCAGCAGGTATCGCTGCCCGAATACCGGCTGCGCTCGGACCTGACGCCGCAGATCCTGTCGGTGCTGCTCGTGTCGCCGGAGCGCATGTCGATCATCAACCTGTTCCGCTACATCCAGCACTTGCGCGAGAACCAGCAGGACACGCAGCGCTACGACATCGCGCTGTGGCGCAAGCTGCTGTATCCGTTCGCGGTGTTCGTGATGCTCGTGCTGTCGCTGCCGTTCGCGTACCTGCACACGCGTGCTGGCGTGGTCGGCGTGAAGGTGTTCGGCGGCATCATGCTCGGCATGAGCTTCCAGCTCCTCAATACGCTGTTCTCGCACATCGGCACGCTGAACACGTGGCCCGCGCCGCTCACCGCGGCGACGCCGGGCCTGATCTATCTCGCGCTCGGCCTGTTCGCGCTCAAGTGGGTCGACCGGCACTGAGCGCCGCGTCACGACGGAGGCTTCGACATGAGTTCGCACGGCATCGTCCTGTTCGGCCACGGCGCTCGCGACCCGCGCTGGGCCGAGCCGTTCGAGCGGCTCGCCGCGCGGCTGCGCGGCGCCCCCTCCCCCGCTGCACACGTGTCGCTCGCGTTCCTCGAACTGATGACGCCGTCGCTCGGTGACGCGATCGCCACGCAGGTCGCGGCCGGCTGCTCGCACATCACCGTGGTACCGGTGTTCTTCGGCCAGGGCGGCCATGTCCGCCGCGACCTGCCGCAGCTCGTCGACGCATGCCGCGCCGCGCATCCCGGTGTCGAGATCCGCTGCGCGACGGCCGTTGGCGAAAACGACGGCGTGCTCGACGCGATCGCGCGCTACTGCATCGACCAGATCGGCGACGGCGCGTAACTCGCGCAATCACGGCCCACAAAGAAAAAGCGCTGGCTTCCGCCAGCGCTTTTTTCGTTTGGGACTCCAGCCGGATTCCGCTCAGGCCGCATTTCGCAGCGCATCCCCTGCTTTCGCCTGCCCGGCGCGCTCGGCAAACGCATCGCCGATCATCAGCAGGCTCGGTTCCGCAGGATCGAGCCACGCCTGCGCGTCACCCGCCGCCATCTGCGCGAGCGTCAGCGTCAGCGTGCGTTCGCGCGCGGTGCTGCACGCCTCGACGATCGCCACGGGCGTCGCCGGCGCGCGGCCTGCGTCGATCAGCTCCTGCGCGATGCCCGGTGCGCTGTCGCGGCCCATGTAATAGACCATCGAATCGGCGCGCGCGGCTTCGCGAATCTCGTCGCTGCCCGGCGCACGGCTGTGCGTCGCGAACGCGACGCTGCGCGACACGCCGCGCAACGTCAGCGAACGCTTCAGCGTCGCCGCCCCGGCCAGCGCCGCGGTGATGCCCGGCACGACCTCGTAGTCGATGCCGGCCGCTTCCAGCGCGCGCATCTCCTCTTCGGCACGACCGAACAGCATCGGGTCGCCGCCCTTCAGCCGCACGACGCACGCATGCTCGCGTGCCGCATCGACGATCTGCTTGTTGATGAAGTGCTGCGCGGTCGAGCGCTGCCCGCAGCGTTTGCCGACCGCGATCCGGCGCGCATTCGGCGCGTAGTCGAGCATCGCGGGCTCGACGAGCGCGTCGTGCAGCACGACGTCCGCCTGCCCGAGCAGCCGCGCGCCGCGCACCGTGATGAGGTCGGCCGCGCCCGGCCCTGCTCCGATCAGATACACCTTGCCCATGTTTGTCGCTTCGCCTTCCAGCGGGCGTCGGCTCCGGTCCGCGCCGCCGCAAAGCGGCGCGGCTTCCCGGTTACGCCGAGAACGCCCGGATCATCCCTGCGGCGACCGTGTGGTGCGTCGCCTCGTCGATCAGCACGAACGCACCGGTACCCGGATGCGCGTCGTACGTGTCGCAGACGATCGGCTTCTGCAGCGTCAGCGCGACGCGGCCGATGTCGTTCATCTTCAGATCGTGACGGTCGGTCGCGTGCGACAGCGTATGCACGTCGAGCACCTGCTTGACGCCACCGATCTTCGCGAACACCGTGCTGGTGGTCTGCTTCAGCAGGTACTTGCGCTGCGGCGACAGCGGCGTCTCGTCGAACCAGCACAGATCGGCTTCGAGCTTCTTCGCCGGCTCGACCGGCTCGCCGGACGTGACGAACATGTCGCCGCGCGACACGTCGACGTCTTCCGCGAGGCGGATCGTCACGGCCTGGCCCGCGAACGCGTGCGGGACGGACGCAGTGCCGCCCGGCACCGGCGCGACGATCTCGGCGATCGTCGCCGTGCGGTTCGACGGCAGCACGACGATCTCGTCGCCGACCTTCACTTCACCCGACTCGATACGGCCCATGTAGCCGCGGAAATCGTCGGCCGAGCTGCCGTCCTGGCGCGCGACCCACTGCACCGGGAAGCGCAGCGCGTCATGCGCCTGCGTCTCGACCGGCAGCGATTCGAGTACGTCGAGCAGCGGCTCGCCCGCGTACCACGGCATGCGCTCGCTCGCGCCGACGATGTTGTCGCCCTTCAGCGCCGACACCGGCACGAAGCGCACGTCGGTAAGGCCGAGCTGCTTCGCGAGCGTGACGTACGCGTCGCGGATCTCGTTGAAGCGCGCTTCGCTGTAGTCGACGAGGTCCATCTTGTTGATCGCGACGATCACGTGCTGCAGCGCGAGCAGCTTGACGATCGCGCTGTGGCGCTTGGTCTGCGGCAGCAGGTCGGCCACGCCGTTCTCGACCGTCACGCGCGTCGCGTCGATCAGGATGATCGCCGCGTGCGCGGTCGATGCGCCCGTCACCATGTTGCGCGTGTACTGCTCGTGGCCCGGCGTATCGGCGATGATGAACTTGCGCTTCGCGGTCGCGAAGTAGCGGTACGCGACGTCGATCGTGATGCCCTGTTCGCGCTCGGCTTCGAGGCCGTCGGTCAGCAGCGCGAGGTCGAGCTCGTCGCCGACCGTGCGCTTGTTCTTCGCACGCGACAGCGCGGACAGCTGGTCGGACAGCACGGCCTTGCTGTCGTACAGCAGGCGGCCGATCAGCGTGCTCTTGCCGTCGTCGACGCTGCCTGCGGTAATGAAGCGCAGCACGCCGAGGTCTTCGGTGTTCTCGATGATGCTCATGATGTGAATGTCCTCGTGTGCTTCAGAAATAACCTTGCTTCTTGCGCTGTTCCATCGCGGCTTCGGAGGCCTGGTCGTCCATCCGGGTCGCGCCGCGTTCGGTGATCTCGGTCACCGCCGTCTCGGCGATGATCTTCTCGACGTCGTCCGCGTCGCTCTCGACCGGGCACGTGCAGGAAATGTCGCCGACCGTGCGGAAGCGCACCTGCGCGAGTTCGCTCGTCTCGCCGTCACGCATCGGCGTGAGCGGCGTGACGGGCACGAGCAGCCCGTTGCGGCGCACGATCTCGCGCTCGTGCGCGTAGTAGATCGACGGCAGTTCGAGGTTCTCGCGCGCGATGTACTGCCACACGTCGAGCTCGGTCCAGTTCGAGATCGGGAACACGCGCAGGTGCTCACCCTTGTGCAGGCGGGCGTTGTACAGGCTCCACAGTTCCGGGCGCTGCGCCTTCGGATCCCACTGGCCGAATTCGTCGCGGAACGAGAAGATCCGTTCCTTCGCCCGCGCCTTCTCTTCGTCGCGGCGCGCGCCGCCGATCAGCGCCGTGTAGCCATGCTGCTCGATCGTCTCGAGCAACGTGACGGCCTGCGCGGCATTGCGCGAATCGGTTTCGCGGCGCAGCACGACCGTGCCGCGCTTGATCGAATCCTCGACGTGGCCGACGACCAGCTCGGCGCCGAGCTCTTGCGCGCGGCGATCGCGGAAATCGATCACTTCTTCGTAGTTGTGGCCCGTATCGATGTGCACGAGCGGGAACGGCAGCGTCGTCTTGCGGTTCGCACCGAGGCCGAATGCTTTCAGTGCCAGATGCAGCACGACGACCGAATCCTTGCCGCCCGAGAACAACAGCGCCGGCTTGCTGCATTCGGCGACCAGTTCGCGCAGGATGTGGATCGACTCGGCTTCGAGCCAGTCGAGGTGGCCCATGCGGCTGTCGGCACCGGCGGGCGGGGCAAAGGCGGATTGCTCGAGCGTCGTGCTCATGATTTCAGTCCTTCTCTTCTGGGTTCGTGCCGCCCGCTGTCGCCGGCGGCGCAATATTCAGTTTCTTGTCAGGCTTTCAGTGTGCGGCGCCGGCTTCGGCTTCCGCGGGAATCGGCGTGATCGTCGTGATGTGCAGCCCGCATTCCTTCGTATCGCGCGACTCCCACCACCAGCGGCCCGCGCGGCTGTCCTCGCCGGGGCGGATCGCCCGCGTACACGGCTCGCAGCCGATGCTCGGGTAGCCGCGCGCATGCAGCGGATTCACCGGCACGTCAAACGCATTAAGGTACGCCCACACGTCGCTTTCCGTCCAGTCGGCGAGCGGATTGTACTTCGCGATCCCGCGCGCTTCGTCCTGTTCTTCCTCGTGCAGCTCGGCACGCGTAACCGACTGCTCGCGGCGCTGGCCCGTGACCCATGCGCCGACGTCCGCGAGCGCGCGATTCAGCGGCTCGACCTTGCGGATGTGGCAGCACGACTTGCGCAGCTCGACGCTCTCGTAGAACGCGTTCAGGCCGTGCTCGGCGACGTACTGGTCGACCGCGTCCTGAAGCGGATGGAACTGCTCGATCTCGTAGCCGTAGCGCTCGCGCACGCGGTCGATCATGCCGAGCGTTTCCGTGTGCAGGCGGCCCGTGTTCAGCGAGAAGATGCCGATTCGCGCGCCCTTCGACAGGATCGCATGCGTCAGCAGCATGTCTTCCGCCGCGAGGCTGCTCGCGAACTTCACCTTCTCGTGACGGGCACCGATCTGCGCGAGCAGCGCGTCGAGGCGCTCGACCTTCGCGGCGAGCTCCGGCGTCAGCGCGGTGGCGGTCGCGGTGCTCATGCGCTCACCTTCGCTTCGGGCGTCGCTGCGTCTGCCGACGCGGCGCGGCGGCGGAACAGCGGTTCGGGCTGGTCGAACGCGCCCTGGTAACGCTGCGTGAATTCCGTGAACGCATTCAGCGCGTCGTGAATGTCCTTGTCGGCGCGCACCGCGTATGCGTCGAAGCCGCAACGCGACATGTACAGCAACTGGTCGCGCAGCACGTCGCCGATCGCACGCAGTTCGCCCGTCCAGCCGTGGCGCTCGCGCAGCAGGCGCCCGATGCTGTAGCCGCGGCCGTCCGCGAAGCGCGGGAACTCGACGGCGACCAGCGAAATCGCGCCGAAATCGGCCACGAGATCGGCCGGCTCGCTGTCCGGTGCGAGCCACACGCCGAGCTCGTCCTTCGTCTTCGCGGCGACGAGCGCCGCGCGCTCGGCCTGCCACAACGCGAACGGCACCAGCACCTTGCCGGCCGGCAACGCGTCGACCGCGGGCAGTGCACCGTCTTCTGCCGCGCGCACGACCTGCCATGCATCGTCGATCACTGCGCGGTTCTTGATAATCGAAGCCATCTGCTAATTCCTTCTACCCGGTTGGTTACGCGTTCACTGCCTGGCGCGCCGCATACACGCGCTCCTTGAACGGCGCGATGCCGATGCGATCGTACGTTTCGACGAAGCGCTCGCCGTCGACGCGCGATTCGACGAACGTGTCGATCAGCTTCGCGATCACGTCGGGCACTTCTTCCGCCGAGAACGACGGTCCGATCACGCGGCCCAGGCGCGCACCGTTCTGGCCCGTGCCCTGCTCGCCGCCGAGCGACACCTGGTACCACTCGGCGCCGTCCTTGTCGACGCCGAGGATGCCGATGTTGCCGACGTGGTGGTGACCGCACGAGTTCATGCAACCGGAAATGTTCAGCGACAGGTCGCCGAGGTCGTACACATAGTCGAGGTCGTCGAAACGCTGCTGGATCGCCAGCGCGATCGGGATCGACTTCGCGTTCGCGAGCGAGCAGAAGTCGCCGCCCGGGCACGCGATGATGTCGGTCAGCAGGCCGATGTTCGGCGTCGCGAAGCCGGCTGCCTTCGCCTTTTCCCACACCGCGAACAGGTCGCGCTTCTTCACGTTCGCGAGAATCAGGTTCTGCTCGTGCGACACGCGCAGCTCGCCGAACGAGTATGCGTCGGCCCAGTCGGCCACCAGATCCATCTGCTGGTCGGTCGCATCGCCCGGCGCGACCCGGTGATCCTTCAGCGACAGCGTGACGGCTGCATAGCCGGCCACCTTGTGCGGCGCAACGTTACGCTCGACCCAGCGCGCGAACGCCTTGTTCTCGAGCAGGTGCTGTTCGAACGATGCATCGGTGTCGGCCAGCTTCTCGTAGACGGGCGGCTGGAAGTACTGCGACACGCGATCGACTTCCGCCTGCGTGAGCGTCGACGGGCCGTCCTTCAGGTGCTGCCACTCTTCCTCGACCTGCTGCGCGAACTTCGCGGGCGACAGCGCCTTCACGAGGATCTTGATACGCGCCTTGTACAGGTTGTCGCGGCGGCCGTAACGGTTGTACACGCGCAGCACGGCTTCGCAGTAGGTGAGCAGGTGCTGCCACGGCAGGTCTTCCTTGATCACCGCGCCGATGATCGGCGTACGGCCGAGGCCGCCGCCCGCGAGGATGCTCGCGACCACTTCGCCCTGCGCGTTCTTCTTCAGGTACACGCCGAGGTCGTGGATCTGCACGGCCGCGCGGTCGTCCTTCGAGCCCGACACCGCGATCTTGAACTTGCGCGGCAGCCATGCGAATTCGGGATGGAACGTCGACCACTGACGCAGGATTTCCGACCACGGACGCGGATCGATCTCTTCGTCCTGGGCAACACCAGCGAACTGGTCGGCCGTGATGTTGCGGATGCAGTTGCCCGACGTCTGGATGCCGTGCATCTGCACCGACGCGAGCTTCGCGAGGATCTCGGGCGTGTCTTCCAGCTCGATCCAGTTGAACTGGATGTTCGAGCGGGTCGAGAAGTGGCCGTAGCCGCGGTCGTGTTCGCGGGCGATGCGCGCCAGCATCCGGAGCTGGTCGCTGCGCAGGTTGCCGTACGGAATCGCGATGCGGTGCATGTACGCGTGGCGCTGCATGTACAGGCCGTTCTGCAGGCGCAGCGGACGAAACTCTTCTTCGCTCAACTCGCCCGACAGCCGGCGGCGCACCTGATCGCGGTACTGCGCGACACGCTCGTCGACGATCGTCTGGTCGTATTGGTCGTACTGATACATTCGGGGACCCCAGGGTTTTCGTGGTGACCGCGCGACGTCCTAGCCACGTCGCGCCCGAATCTCCGTTCCGCCGTCACCGCCCCCAACCGCTGCCGGGTGGATTGCTAATGACGAAAACAGATATCCATATTTGAAAAACTCCGGTGAATCGTAATAAACTCGCCTTATATTTCAAACGACTAAAAAATTCTGTTGATATGCGGAAGGGTTATAAATGAACCTGCACCAATTTCGCTTCGTGCGCGAGGCCGTCCGGCAGAATTTCAATCTCACCGAGGCCGCCAAGGCGCTCTACACGTCGCAACCGGGGGTATCGAAGGCGATCATCGAGCTCGAGGACGAGCTGGGCGTGGAGATCTTCACGCGGCACGGCAAGCGCGTGCGCTCGCTCACCGAGCCGGGCAGGATCATCCTCGCGTCGGTCGAGCGGATTCTCCAGGAGGTTGAAAGCCTTAAAAGGGTCGGAAAAGATTATGCGGCGCAGGATCAGGGCAACCTGACCATCGCCGCGACCCACACGCAGGCCCGCTACTCGCTGCCGGCCGCGATCGCCGAGTTCAAGAAGCGCTTCCCGAAGGTCCACCTGTCGATCCTGCAGGGCAGCCCGACGCAGGTAGCCGAGATGGTGATCCACGACCAGGCCGATCTCGCGATCGCGACCGAGGCGATCTCCGACTACAAGGAGCTCGTGTCGCTGCCCTGCTTCCAGTGGCACCACGCGGCCGTCGTGCCGGCCGACCATCCGCTGCTCGAGCGCAAGCCGGTCACGCTCGACGATCTCGCGCAGTACCCGCTGATTACGTACGACGACGCATTCGCGGGCCGCAAGAAGATCAACCATGCGTTCGCGCTGCGCGGGCTGTCGCCGGACATTGTGCTCGAGGCGATCGACGCCGACGTGATCAAGACCTACGTCGAACTCGGCCTCGGCGTCGGGATCATGGCCGACATCGCGTTCAACCCCGAGCGCGACCGCGGCCTGCGGCTGATCCCGGTCGGCCACCTGTTCGGCAGCAACGTGACGCGCGTCGCACTCAAGCAGGGCGCCTATCTGCGCAGCTATGTGTATACGCTCGTCGAGCTGCTGTCGCCGACGCTGAACCGCAAGCTGATCGAGCAGGCGCTCAAGGGCGAATCCGAATCGTACGAACTCTGAGCGGCGTGTATAAACACGGGGGCGCACATCGCGCCCCTTTTTGCTGTCCGACGGAGAATTCCGCATGACGCTTCCCGCCCTGTTGCGCCGCGCCACTGCCGGCGCCCTCGTACTGGCCTGCGCCACCGCGCATGCCGACCTGAAGGTCGGCGTCGACCTGTCGTCGACCGGCCCGGCCGCCGCGATCGGCATCACGAGCAAGAACGCGATCCTGATGTGGCCGAAGACGATCGCCGGGCAGCCGGTCCAGGTGACGGTGCTCGACGATGCATCCGACCCGGGCACCGCGGTGCGCAACATCCGCAAGCTGGTCGACGAGAATCATGTCGACGTCGTGGTCGGGCCGAACATCACGCCGGCCGCGCTCGCGGCGCTCGATGCAGTGGCCGCCGGGCAGACGCCGATGATCACGCTGGTCGGTTCCGGCGCGATCGTCGAGCCGCAGGAAGGCGCGCGGACCTGGGCGTTCAAGATGGCGCAGAGCGACAGCGCGATGGCCGACGTGATGACGCGCTACATGGCGAACCACGGCGTGAAGACGGTCGGCTTCATCGGCTTCGCGGACAGCTACGGCGACAGCTGGCTGAACGAGTTCACGCGCTTCGCGGACCTGCGCAAGATCCGCGTGGTCGCGACCGAGCGCTTCAACCGCACCGACGCGAGCGTCACCGGTCAGGCGCTGAAGCTGATCGCGGCGAAACCCGACGCGATCCTGATCGCGGGCTCCGGCACGCCGGCCGTGCTGCCGCAACGCACGCTGATCGAACGCGGCTACAAGGGCCCGATCTACCAGACGCACGGAATCGCGACGCCGGAATTCATCAAGCTGGGTGGCAAGGACGTCGACGGGACGCTGTTCCCGACCCAGCCGGTAGTCGTCGCGCGCACGCTGCCGGCCGATCACCCGGCCCGCAAGGCCGCGCTCGCGTTCGTCGACGCGTACGAAGCGAAGTAA